>NZ_JBYCKY010000317.1:0-5534 GCF_057473605.1 Mycobacterium sp. TH-M82
CGCCGAAGAACAGCGTGACGGCCAGCGCGGAGACCGTGGTCATGTTGATGTACTCGGCGAGGAAGAACAGCGCGAACTTCAGCGACGAGTACTCGGTATGAAAGCCGCCGACCAACTCGCCTTCGGCCTCGGGCAGGTCGAACGGCGCCCGGTTGGTTTCGCCGACCATCGACGTGACGTAGACCAAGAACACCGGCATCAGCAGGAACCCGAACCACACCCGGTCCTGCGCAGCGACAATGCCCGACGTCGACATGGTGGCGGCGTAGAGGAACACCGACACGAAAGCCAAACCCATCGCGACTTCGTAGGAGATCACCTGGGCGGTGGACCGGATTCCGCCCAACAGCGGGTAGGTGGAGCCGGAAGACCAGCCGGCCAGGACGATCCCGTACACCCCGATCGACGACATCGCCAGAATGAATAGCACCGCGATCGGCAGGTCCGCCAGCTGCAGCGCGGTACGGTGGCTGAACACGCTCACCACGGGGCCGAACGGGATCACGGCGAACGCGGTGACCGCCGGTATCACCGAGATGATCGGGGCCAGTACGTAGATCACCCGGTCGACGCCGGCGGGGGTGATGTCCTCCTTGAGGGCCAGTTTGATCCCGTCGGCCAGGCTCTGCAGCCAGCCGTCCGGGCCGACCCGGTTGGGGCCGGGACGCATCTGCATGTGGCCCAGCACTTTTCGCTCGATGACGATCGCGAACAGCACGGTCAGCACCAGAAACGCGAAGACGGCGACCGCCTTGGCGATGATCAGCCACCACGGGTCGGTGCCAAGCGTGCTCATGATGGTTTTCCAATCCGCACCACCGCGCCCGCGGTGACGCCCAATTCCCGGTGCACCGCCGAACCGGCGGAATTCATCGGCAGCCACACCACCTGTGACGCCATACCGGTAACGACCAGCGGCAGGCTGATCGAGCCGTGCGGTGTGCTGACGCTGACCGGATCGCCTGGGGCGACGCCGATCTCGGCCGCGGTGTCGGCCGAGAGCCGCACCACAGGTTTACGCGCGGTGCCGGCCAGGTGCGGTTCGCCGTCCTGCAGGAGCCCGGCATCCAGCAGCATCCGCCAGCTGGCCAGGACGGCTTCTCCGTTGCCCGGCTGCGGCAGCGGGCCGGCTGCCACATCAGGGACACTGATCCGACCGCCGTCCCAGGGCCGAAGCTGTTGCAACTCGGCGCGTGCGGCATCGACGGTGGGCAGCCCCAGTGCGACACCCATTTCGCCGGCGATCGCGTCGAGCACCCGCACATCCGGCAGGGCGCCGGTCTCCCGCAGCGCGACCCCGAAACGGCGGTGCCGTCCCTCCCAGTTCACGAAGGTCCCCGACTTCTCCGCCGACGGTGCGATCGGCAGCACCACATCGGCGCGGTCGGTGACGTCGCTGTGCCGCAGCTCGACGCTGACCAGGAAATCGACCGCGTCCAGCGCGGCCAGCGCCGCCGCCGGATCGGCCAGATCACCCGGTTCGACCCCGCCCACCAGCAGCGCGCCCAGCGTTCCGTCGGCTGCAGCGGCCAGGATCGCGTGGGTGTCGCGGCCCGGCTGCGACGGCAGACCGACACCGCCGCCCCACAGCTCGGCCAGCTGTGACCGGGCGGCGGCGTCGGTGAGTGGCCGACCGCCGGGCAACAGCCCGGCCAGCGCGCCGGCATCCAGCGCTCCGCGCTCGCCGGCGCGGCGCGGCACCCAGGCCAGCCGCGCGCCGGTGGCGTCGGCCAGCCGAGCCGCGGCCGACAGCGCGCCGGGGGAGACGGCCAGCCGCTCGCCCGCCATGATGACCGCACCGGGTTGTCGCAACAGGGCACCGACCTCACCGTCACGCAAACCGTCACGCAAATCGTCCAGCACCGCCGCCTCGCCGCCGGGCACGGCAGGCAGCAGGGCGCCGAACATCTTCTCCACCGCCCGGTCGGCGAACGGCGCGACCACGTAAACCTTGCTGTGTTTCTTGCGTGCGGCCTTGCGCAGCCGCAAGAAGACGATCGGTGATTCTTCCTCGGGTTCGAGGCCGACCAGCAGCACCGCCGGCGCGGTTTCCAGGTCGCGGTAGGTCACCCCGCTCTGGCCTCCGACCGGTTTTCCGGCAACCCGGGCGGCCAGGAACGCGGCCTCCTCGGCCGAATGCGGGCGGGCCCGGAAATCGATGTCGTCGCTGTGCAACACGATGCGGGCGAATTTGGCGTAACCGTAGGCGTCTTCGACGGTCACCCGGCCACCGACCAGCACGCCGGTTCGCCCGCGGGCGGCAGCCAGTCCACGCGCTGCCAGCGTCAGCGCGTTCGGCCACGAGGTCGGCACCAGCTCGCCGTTTGGATTGCTGGGGTCGCGGGCCAGCGGGGTGGTGATGCGATCGCGCTGGGTGGCGTAGGTGAACGCCCACCTGCCCTTGTCGCAGTTCCACTCCTCGTTGACGTCGGGGTCGTCGCCGGCCATCCGGCGCAGGATCTTGCCGCGGCGGTGATCGGTGCGCTGCGCGCATCCGGCGGCGCAGTGCTCACACACGCTGGGCGTGGACACCAGGTCGAACGGGCGGGCCCGGAACCGGTAGGAGGCACCGGTCAGCGCGCCCACCGGGCAGATCTGGACGACGTTGCCGGAGAAGTAGGAATCGAACGGTTCGTCTTCGTAGATGCCGACCTGCTGCAGTGCGCCGCGATTCATCATCTCGATGAAGACGTCGCCGGCGATCTCGCCTGCGAACCGGGTGCAGCGCGCGCACAGGATGCACCGGTCCCGGTCCAGCAGCACCTGCGAGGAGATGTTGATCGGCTTGGGAAAGACCCGTTTGGCCTCCTCGAAGCGGGTCTCGGTGCGCCCGTGGGCCATGGCCTGGTTCTGCAGCGGGCATTCGCCGCCCTTGTCGCAGGTCGGGCAGTCCAGCGGATGGTTGATCAGCAGCAACTCCATCACCAGGTGCTGAGCCCGGTCGGCCTCCACCGACGTGTGCTCGGTGCGCACCACCATGCCCTCGGTGGCCGCCACCGCGCAGGACGGCTGCGGCTTTCGTTGCCCCTCGATCTCGACCATGCACTGCCGGCACCAGGCCACCGGGTCCAACAGCGGGTGATCGCAGAACCGCGGAATCTCGATGCCCATCTGCTCGGCAGCACGAATGATCAAGGTGCCCTTGGGAACTGTGATCTGCCGGTTGTCGATGGTGAACGTCACCGACTCGACCGACCGGGTGGGCTGAGTCACGCCTCGCCCCCCCTCGGTCCGTCGGGCACGAACATGCTCGCTTTCGGGTCGAACGGACAGCCGCCCTGCTCCACATGGGCGATGTACTCGTCACGGAAGTACTGAATCGACGACTGAACCGGCATCGCCGCGCCATCACCCAACGCGCAGAACGACTTTCCGAACAGCACGTCGGCGATGTCGAGCAGGGTGTCCAGGTCTTCGGTGGTGCCGCGGCCGGTTTCCAGCCGTTCGTAGATCGGGACCAGCCAATAGGTGCCCTCCCGACACGGCGTGCACTTGCCGCAGGACTCGTGTTTGTAGAACTCCGACCACCGCCGGGTGGCACGCACCACGCAGGTGGTCTCGTCGAAAATCTGTAATGCCTTGGTGCCCAGCATCGATCCAGCCTCAACCATGCCCTCGTAGTCCAGTGGAACATCCAGGTGCTTCTCGGTCAGCAGCGGTGTGGAGGAACCGCCCGGTGTCCAGAACTTCAGCCGATGTCCGTTGCGCACCCCGCCGGCGTAGGCGAGCAGTTCGCGCAGGGTGATACCCAGCGGGGCCTCGTACTGACCGGGACGGTTGACGTGCCCGGACAGTGAATACAGCGTGAACCCACGGGACTTGTCGGTGCCCATCGACCGGAACCACTCGGCGCCGTTGAGCATGATCGAGGGCACACTCGCGATGGATTCGACGTTGTTGACCACCGTCGGGCACTGGTAGAGCCCGGCGACCGCCGGGAACGGCGGCCGCAGCCGAGGCTGACCGCGGTAACCCTCCAGCGAGTCGATCAGCGCGGTCTCCTCACCGCAGATGTAGGCGCCGGCGCCGGCATGCACGGTGATGTCGAGGTCGAAGCCGGAACCGCCGATGTCGGCGCCCAGGTAGCCGGCGGCGTAGGCCTCGGCCACCGCGGCGTGTAGTCGCCGCAGCACCGGCAGCACCTCACCGCGCACGTAGATGAAGGCGTGGTGGGCCCGGATCGCGTAGCAGCAGATGATGATGCCTTCGATGAGCACGTGCGGTGTGGCCATCATCAGCGGCATGTCTTTGCACGTCCCGGGCTCGGATTCGTCGGCGTTGACCAACAGGTAATGGGGACGCGCCCCGGCACCTTCGGTGCCTTGCGGGACGAACGACCACTTGGTCCCGGTGGAGAATCCCGCGCCGCCGCGCCCGCGCAGGCCGGATTCTTTGACGTGCTCGATGACCGCATCCGGCTCCATGGCCAGCGCCCGCTGCATGCCGCGGTACCCGTCGTGGCGGTGGTAGGTCTGCAGCGTCCACGACTGCGGATCGTCCCAGTAACGGCTCAGCACCGGCGTCAGCGGTGTCGCCCCGGCGGTCGGGGCACTCGGTGAGGTCACTGTCGATCACCGTGACCCGCAGTGTCGTCGTCGGTTGCCGGTGCGGCCATGTCGTGTTCGCGGGCGAAGCGCAGCCCGGCCAGGGTCGGTGCGCCGGGGCCGCCTTGGCCGTCGTCGTCGCGTTTGTCGAAGAACCCGGCCAGGATGCGCGACGTTTCGGCGAAGCTGCACAGCGGCATGCCGCGGGTGGGCCGCACGTCTTCACCGGCGCGCAGCTTGTCGACGAGCACACGCGCCGACTCCGGTGTCTGCTGGTCGAAGAACTCCCAGTTGACCATCACCACCGGCGCGTAATCACAGGCGGCGTTGCACTCGACGTGCTCCAGGGTGACCTTGCCGTCCGGTGTGGTGTCGTCGTCGTCGACACCCAGGTGCTCTTTGAGGCCGTCGAAGATGGCGTCCCCGCCCATCACCGCGCACAGTGTGTTGGTGCAGACCCCCACCAGGTACTCACCGGTGGGTTTGCGACGGTACATCGAGTAGAACGACGCGATTGCGGCGGTCTCCGCGAGGGTCAGCCCGAGCAGCTCCGCGCAGAACGCCAGACCGGCCGGCGTGAGATAGCAGTCTTGCGCCTGCACCAGGTGCAACAGCGGCAGCACTGCCGAGCGCGGCTGCGGATAGCGGCCGATGATCTCGGCGGCGTCGGCCTCCAGGCGCGCCCGCACCTCCGGCGGATACGACGTCGGGGCCCCGGGATAGTTGAACTGGCCGGGCTCCTCCGGTGGGCGGCCGAGCCGGAGGAATCTCCGCTGGCCGTCGGTGCCCGCGGTGGGCGGCATCATCCGTCCACGGCCGGTGGTGTTGGCCGGTGTCTCCTTCTCGGATACGGTCATCGGTCGACTCCGCCCATCACCGGGTCGATGCTGGCGACCGAGGCGATCACGTCGGCGACCAGTCCGCCCTCACACATCGCGGCAACAGCCTGCAGGTTGGTGAACGACGGGTCGCGGTAGTGCACCCGGTAGG
>NZ_JBYCKY010000318.1:0-2832 GCF_057473605.1 Mycobacterium sp. TH-M82
AGGTGGTCGGCGACCAGGCCTGGATCGAGAACGACTTCATCCCGACCGTCGCCAAGCGCGGCGCGGCGATCATCGACGCCCGCGGCGCCTCGTCGGCAGCTTCGGCCGCCTCGGCGACCATCGATGCTGCCCGGGACTGGCTGCTTGGCAGCCCGGCGGGGGACTGGGTGTCGATGGCGGTGATCTCCGACGGCTGCTACGGCGTGCCGGAGGGCCTCATCTCCTCCTTCCCGGTGACCACCGCCGGCGGCGACTGGAGCATCGTGGGCGGCTTGGAGATCGACGAGTTCTCCCGCGGCCGGATCGACACGTCGACCGCCGAGCTCGCCGACGAGCGCGACGCCGTCACCGGGCTCGGACTCGTCTAAGACCTGCGAAGTACCCTGGCTACCGATGCCTGAAATCGCGCCGGGAGAGGTGAAAGGCCCGCAGATTGTCGTCGGCGACGAGGAGATCTTCGAAGCCCACGTCGCCGGAAAGATCTCGGTGGAGGTGAAAGCCCCGCTGGACACCCAGCGCGCGCTGTCGATCGCCTACACCCCGGGGGTGGCGCAGGTCAGCCGCGCAATCGCCGCCGATCGCACCCTCGCCTCCCGCTACACCTGGGCGAACCGGCTGGTTGCCGTGGTCAGCGACGGCAGTGCGGTGCTCGGCCTGGGCGATATCGGTGCGGCGGCGGCGCTGCCGGTGATGGAGGGGAAAAGCGCGCTGTTCAAGACCTTCGGCGGCCTGGACTCCATCCCGATCGTGTTGGACACCAAGGACCCCGGCGAGATCGTGGAAACCCTGGTGCGACTGCGGCCCACGTTCGGCGCGGTCAACCTGGAGGACATCTCGGCGCCGCGCTGTTTCGAGATCGAACGCCGCGCCGTCGAAGCGCTGGACTGCCCCGTCATGCACGACGACCAGCACGGCACCGCGATCGTGGTGCTGGCGGCGCTGCAGGGCGCGGCTAAGGTGCTCGGCCGCGACATGGCATCGCTGCGGATCGTCATCGCCGGGGCGGGAGCGGCTGGTGTGGCATGTGCCAACATCCTTCTTTCCGTTGGTGTTCCCGACGTCACCGTGCTCGATTCGCAGGGCATCCTGCATCCCGAGCGCACCGACATGAACAGTGTCAAAGCCGAACTCGCCCAGCGCACCAACCCGACCGGACGAACCGGCGGCATGATCGAAGCGCTCGACGGCGCCGACGTGTTTCTGGGCGCCTCCGGCGGTGTGGTCCCGGAGGAGTTGATCGCATCGATGACGCCCGGCGGCGTGGTGTTCGCGCTGTCGAACCCCGACCCGGAGATCCATCCGGACCTGGCCGCGAAGTATGCGGCGGTGGTGGCGACCGGCCGCAGCGATTTCCCCAACCAGATCAACAACGTGCTGGCGTTCCCCGGGGTGTTCCGCGGGGCGCTGGATTCTGGTGCCCATCGGATCACCGAAGCGATGAAGCTCGCTGCTGCCGAGGCGATCTTCTCCGTCGTCGGCGACGAACTGGCACCGGAGAATATCGTGCCCAGCCCGCTCGACCCCCGGGTGGGGCCCGCGGTCGCGGCAGCGGTCGGAGCAGCCTCCGAAGCTTCCAACCCCGGGGCACCTGCAGTCCCGCCGGCACACCCGCCATCTTGAGTCGGCGCTGTTGAGGCGGCCGATTGGCGGCGTGTGCCGGCTGGTGTTGGGGCTGGCGGCGCTGCTGCTCGCGGGCTGCGGCGCGGGCCCGTCGCGCCCGACCCTCACCGTCGGAGCGACGCCGGACACCGAATCGGTGCTGCTGGCGCACCTCTACGCGGGTGCGCTCCGGGGTTCGGGGGTGGCGGCACAGGTTCACAGCGCTGCCGATCCGGTCGCCGAGTTGGACTCCGGGGTGTTCGACGTGCTCCCCGGTCTGACCGGCCGCCTGCTGGCGGTCTTCGCGCCCGGTGCCATGGTGCGTTCAGACAGGCAGGTCTACCGGGCGATGGTCGGTGCCCTGCCGGAGGGAATCGCCGCCGGTGACTACGCCACCGCCGCCGAGGACAAGCCGACCCTGGCGGTGACCAAATCCACCGCGGCCGCGTGGGGCAGCACCGACTTGCGGTTGTTGGCTGGGCGTTGCTCCGGGCTGGTCGTGGGCGGCGTTGCGGGCGTTCGGACGCCGTCGGAGGTGGGCCGGTGCCGACTGCCGGATGTACGCGAATTCAGTGACGACGCAGCGCTGTTCGCGGCGCTGCGGGCACGGCAGCTCACCGCGGCCTGGACCAGCATCGCTGATCCCGACGTGCCCGACGACGTGGTGCTGCTCACCGACGCCAAGCCGGCGCTGATTCGTGCCGAGAATGTGGTGCCACTGTATCGGCGTAACGAGCTCGCTGAACCCCAGCTGCTGGCGATCAACCAGGTGGCCGGGGTGCTCGACACCGCCGCCCTGGTCGACATGCGCCGTCAGGTGGCCGGTGGCGCCGACCCGCAGGCGGTCACCGACGCCTGGCTGGCCGAACACCCGCTGTGGCACTAACGTGCCAGCCGTTACGCCCTATCGCCCTCTGACCTACTAGATCGGGCGACAAGTCGGTACGGGTTATGGCGAACGTCGTGACCACAGGCGAGGCGAGAAATGCCCAGCGTCCGCCGCGGATCGCTACGCGGACAACCGAGCGCTTCGCGCGCTGGTGACCACTTCGGTGGCCCGGTCGTGTGGCGGGTGTGCGCGGTGCTGCTGGCCGGGGTGTGAACATCGCGGGCGGATCGTGTCGTAGGGTCGCCGTAGTATGCGAAAGCATGTTCGATGTTGATGGGTCGCCGCAGGTCGCCGTGGCATTCGCCGGTGCTGACGACGCTGCTGTGGTGGGTGCCATCAGCGCC
>NZ_JBYCKY010000319.1:0-3297 GCF_057473605.1 Mycobacterium sp. TH-M82
GCGGGCCTGGCCGGCCGCGGCGGCCGATTTGAGTCGTTCCAGCTCGGCGATGCGCCCGATCAGCGCGGCCTCGTCGGCCTGGGGGTCCACCGCCACCAATTCTTCGAACATGCGTTCGATACTAGCCGGGGTCCCTGACAACTCATAAGTGCTCGGCGATCCGCTGCCCCAGCTGCGCCGCGGCGAGCCCGAGCGCGACGCTCACGACGATGTTGGCGAGGGCGGGACGTAGCTGGCGCTCCTCGCCGAGCCGCTGGGATTCGAGCATCCAGGTGGAGAAGGTGGTGTAGGCGCCGACGAACGCGGTGTCGGCCAGCAGGGCCGCTTCCCTGCCCAGCGCCAGGCCGCTGATCACCCCCAGCAGCGCGGCCCCGCTGATGTTGACCGTCAGCGTGCCGAACGGAAACGGGCGGGCGACCCGCCGACCCACCGTCCGGTCCACCAGGAAACGCAGCACCGCCCCGGTGCCGCCGGCGACCAGCACGCCGGCCCAGACCGCCATCGACGTCAGCGCGCCGGTCATCGGCGAAACCGCACCCGGCGGACGAAGGCGGTGGCCAGGTGCACCGCGAGGAAGCCCAGCACGATGGTGGTGACGGTGTAGGCCGCGGCCAACGCCCAGTGGCCGCGGTGAAGCATGGTGAGCGTCTCGACCTGCATGGTGGAGAACGTGGTCAGCCCGCCGCACAGCCCGGTGCCCAGCAGCGGGCGCCGGTAGCTGGACGGCGGGAGCCGCTCGAGCAGCCGGGTGGTGAAGTAACCGACCAGGAAGGCGCCGACGATGTTTACCCCGAACGTCGGCCACGGCCAACTCGCCGGGTCATGGACGGTGAGCACGGTCACGACGGCGCGGGCCAGCGCGCCCAGCGCGCCGCCGGCGAAAACCGCCGCCAACTCGCGGTGGTCGAGGCCTGCCACTGATCGGTTCCCTTCGGTGTGTTTGCGGTGCGCTTCGCAGCGTAGCCGGACGTGCGGTGGGCAAGGCTTGGAGCGCGCGCGGGCCGACGCGCGGGCAGAATGGGGAGCCATGGTGGCCAATCCGCGTGCCGGTCAGCCGGCCCAGCCCGAAGACCTCGTCGATCTGCCCCACCTCATCACCTGCTACTACTCGATCGAACCGGACCCGGATGACGTCGCCCAGCAGGTGGTGTTCGGCACGTCGGGCCACCGCGGCTCGGCGCTGAACGGGGCATTCAACCAGGCCCACATCCTGGCCATCACCCAGGCCATCGTCGAGTACCGAGCCGCGCAGGGTACCACCGGACCCTTGTTCGTCGGCCGGGACACACACGGCCTTTCGGAGCCGGCCTGGGTGTCGGCGCTGGAGGTGCTGGCCGCCAACGACGTGACGGCCATGATCGACTCCCGCGACCGCTACACGCCCACCCCGGCGGTCAGCCACGCCATCCTCGCCTACAACCGCGGCCGCACCGAGGCGCTGGCCGACGGGATCGTCGTGACGCCCTCGCACAACCCGCCGCCCGACGGCGGCTTCAAGTACAACCCGCCCCACGGTGGCCCGGCCGACACCGAGGCGACGAACGCGATCGCCAAGCGCGCCAACGAGCTTCTGCGCGAAGGCTCGCCGGTCAAGCGGGTTCCGCTGGCCCGTGCGCTGCAGACCGTCCACCGCCACGACTACCTGGGCAACTACGTCGACGACCTGCCCAACGTGGTCGACATCGCCGCGATACGCGCGGCCGGGATACGGATCGGGGCCGACCCGCTCGGCGGGGCCAGCGTGGACTACTGGGGCGAGATCGCGCAGCGGCACAACCTCGAGCTGACCGTGGTCAACCCGCTGGTCGACGCGACGTGGCGGTTCATGACGCTCGACCACGACGGCAAGATCCGGATGGACTGCAGCTCGCCGGACGCGATGGCCGGGCTGATCGCCAACCGGGACCGCTACCAGATCGCCACCGGCAACGACGCCGACGCCGACCGTCACGGCATCGTCACCCCCGACGCGGGCCTGCTCAACCCCAACCACTACCTCGCGGTGGCCATCGACTACCTCTACACCCACCGCCCGTCGTGGCCCGAGGGCATCGCCGTGGGCAAGACCGCGGTCAGTTCGTCGATCATCGATCGGGTGGTCGCGGGCATCGGCCGCAAGCTGCTCGAGGTGCCGGTCGGGTTTAAGTGGTTCGTCGACGGCCTGATCGGGGGCACCATCGGCTTCGGCGGCGAGGAATCGGCGGGGGCGTCTTTCCTGCGCCGCGACGGCTCGGTGTGGACCACCGACAAGGATGGCATCATCCTGGCCCTGCTGGCCGCCGAGATCTTGGCCGTGACCGGTCGCAGCCCGTCGCAGCGTTACTCGGAACTGACCGCCGACTACGGCGCCCCGACGTATGCCCGCGTCGACGCACCCGCCGACCGGGACCAGAAGGCCCGGCTGGCCAAGCTCTCGGCCGAGGAGGTCACCGCCACCGAGCTGGCCGGGGAGCCGATCACGGCGAAGCTGACCGCCGCGCCCGGCCACGGGGCGGCGCTGGGCGGGCTGAAGGTGACGACGGCCCACGCGTGGTTCGCCGCGCGGCCGTCGGGCCCCGAGGACGTCTACAAGAGCTACGCGGACTCCGTCAAGGGGCCCGAGCACCTGGCCGAGGTGCAGCACACCGCGCGCGAGGTGGTCAACAGCGTCATCGGATGACCGCCGGGCCGCCTTTTGCCAACACGTGTTCCGCGTGTGACCGTGCCGCGACGGTGACGCAGGACGCTGGTCGAGATGACCGTGCTCGCGGCGATGTCCGCCCTGGTGACCGCGACGTGCGTCGGCTACTACCTCGGCCGGCGCACAGCCGCCGCACCCGCGGCCCGCAGGAGACGAACGAGCCGGTTGGCACTGGGCAGACTGGCGATCAGCCTGATCGCACTGCTGGCCGCACGCCGCGCGCTGCGCGTGGTCGGATTGAGAACCGTTGCGCCACTTGAGCTGTTGCGGGATGGCGTTGCGCGGATGCGGTTCTACTGAGCGAAGTTCCGCTGATCTCAAGGAATTCCGCGACCACCGGGAGACGAGGAACGGCATGTCGACGTTGCAGGGCAAGGTCGCGCTGGTGACCGGTACGTCCTCGGGCCTCGGCGCCCAGACGTCACTCTTGTTTTCCCGTTAGGGTGCAACGGTTTTCGGCATCGGCCGGGAAACCGGACGTTTGGCCGATGTCTTCGCATACATAGAACACGGTTCTCACGCTTCGGCGGACGTCTCCTCGGCGTCGGCTTGCAGGGATGCCGTCGAGCGCTTCGTCGGAGAGTTCGGCGGACTGGTCGTCCTGGTCTACATCGCCG
>NZ_JBYCKY010000320.1:0-1218 GCF_057473605.1 Mycobacterium sp. TH-M82
CACAACAACGACTACGCCCACACCGGACGCACCGACATCGACGAGTTGACCCTGCGCTGCGGATGCCACCACGAGATCATCACCACCGGCGGCTGGAGAACCCGCCGCAATCACCGCGGAGAAACCGAAACCATTCCACCCCGCCACCTCGACTACGGCCAACCCCGCATCAACCGGTATCACCACCCCGAAAAACTCCTCCACCACGAAGATGGAGAAGACGAAGGCGACCAAGACGACAACGGGCCGTAGCTTTCGGAACGACCGACCCCAGAACCGGTTCGCCTGCGCCTAACCCGGGAGAGCCGGTGCGCCCGCCATGAGGCAGGATATGGGTGCCCGAGATTGCGACCGGTGGGCGGTCACCCGCGATGGCACTCTCACGGAGCAACCCCAGGAGCCTGATGACGGAGCCGACGAGTGTCGACCGACCGGCCGGTCGGTCCAAGTACTCGCGGGTGCTGCTCAAGCTCGGCGGAGAGATGTTCGGCGGCGGGCAGGTCGGGCTGGACCCCGACGTGGTGGCCCAGGTGGCCCGCCAGATCGCCGAGGTGGTGCGCGAGGGCGTGCAGGTTGCGGTGGTGATCGGCGGCGGCAACTTCTTCCGCGGTGCGCAGCTGCAGCAGCGGGGCATGGAGCGGATGCGCTCGGATTACATGGGGATGCTTGGGACTGTCATGAACAGTCTTGCGCTGCAAGACTTCCTGGAGAAGGAGGGTATCGACACCCGGGTCCAGACCGCGATCACGATGGGACAGGTGGCTGAGCCGTACATCCCGCTGCGGGCACGCCGGCACCTGGAGAAGGGCCGGGTGGTGATCTTCGGCGCCGGCATGGGACTGCCGTATTTCTCCACCGACACCACCGCGGCCCAACGCGCGCTGGAGATCGGTGCTCAGGTGGTGCTGATGGCCAAGGCGGTCGACGGGGTGTTCGCCGAGGATCCGCGGGTCAACCCGGACGCCGAGCTGCTCACCGCGATCAGCCACCGTGAAGTCATCGACCGCGGCCTGCGGGTGGCCGACGCCACCGCATTCAGTCTGTGCATGGACAATGGCATGCCGATCCTGGTGTTCAATCTGCTGGCCGATGGAAATATCGCGCGGGCGGTCGCCGGTGAGAAGATCGGAACGCTGGTCACCACCTGACGGGAGGATGGCGTGATTGACGAGGCTCTCTTCGACGCCGAAGAGAAGATGGAGAAGGCCGTGGCGGTGG
>NZ_JBYCKY010000321.1:0-6145 GCF_057473605.1 Mycobacterium sp. TH-M82
CGGCGACTCCGGCGACTCCGGCGACTCCGGCGACCCGGGCGACCGATACGCCGCCGCCGAGCATCGGCACCGTGGCGACCGCCGTGCCGATGACCACGGAGTACCTGACGATCCCGCTGGTTCCGATGCCGATTCCCATCCAGGTGCCGGCGGGCTAAGCGGCCCTTTCCCAACCGCGCGGTGCGGTTCCTGCCGTCCGGGATTGCCGTCGGTGTGCGCCCGATGACACCGACGAGCCAACGTAGCTGGTCAACGTCCTAAACCGCAGTTGCCTGCGGAGGCTGCAGTCAGGCTATCTGGCGTAGCACCGCCGCCGCATGGTTTCATTTCCCCTTGTGTCCGAGATGAACCGCCGCAGAGTCATGGTGATGATGGGTTTCGGCGCAGTGGCGGCCGCGACTCCGCTTCCCAAGTCCCGGGCCCACCCGGCGCCGCCGAGTGCGCCGGCCCCGGCGACGGCACCCGAAGCGCCGCCCGGCGGGGCGACCACCGGGGGCTTTCTCTTCCACGACGAGTTTGACGGCCCGGCCGGTTCGGCCCCAGACCCGTCGAAGTGGACGGTGTCGAACCACCGGACGCCGATCAAGAATCCGGTGGGATACGACCGACCCGAGTTCTGGTATCAGTACCGCGACAGCCGCCAGAACGTGTTCCTCGACGGCCATTCCAACCTGGTGCTGCGCGCCACCCGGGACGACACCACCTACCACGGCGGCCTCGTTCACGGCAATTGGCGGGGCGGTGTCGGCACCACCTGGGAGGCCCGGATAAAACTCAACTGCCTCACCGCCGGCTGCTGGCCGGGGTGGTGGCTGTCCAACGACGACCCGGGCCGCGAAGGCGAAGTCGACCTGCTCGAGTGGTACGGCAACGGGGAGTGGCCGGCGGGAACCACCGTCCACGCAAATCCGATCGGTACGGCATTCGAGACCCATCCGATCGCGGTGGACGGGAACTGGCACAGCTGGCGGTGCACCTGGAATCAGTCCGGCATGTACTTCTGGGAGGACTACACCGACGGCGCAGAGCCCTATTTCAGTGTTCCGGCCGTGGGCATCGAGAATCTTGACGAGCCCATCCGGGAGTGGCCGTTCAACGACCCCGGCTACACGATGTTTCCGGTGTTGAATCTCGCGGTCGGCGGCTCCGGTGGCGGTGACCCCGCGGGAGGCGCCTATCCGGCTGACATGCTCATCGACTGGGTACGTGTCTTTTAAGTTCTACCAACGAAAGTCACAGATCCGGCTCGGATGACGTGGGGCGCGGCGCAGGGTCCGGTTCGCGTGCACGCACGGTTGCATGGTTTCATTCCAGCTATGCCTGAGATGAATCGACGGAGCGCCATGTTGATGACCGGATTCGGTTTGCTGGCAGCCGCGACTCGCGTCCCGCATGCAGGGGCCTACCCGTCCGCGCCCCAAGCGCCGGTTCCGCCCACAGCGCCGGTTGCCGGCGGGAACTACATCTTCTCCGACGAGTTCGATGGCCCAGCCGGCCAAGGCCCCGATTTGTCGAAGTGGACGGTGCAGACCTGGCAGGACGACGTGTGGCCTCCGGTCGAAGGTCAATACCGCGCCCAAAACGTGTTCCTCGACGGCAACTCCAATCTCGTCCTGCTTGCCTCGCGAGAAGGTGACCAATACTTCAGTGGAAAACTGCGCGGCAACTGGCGGGGCCTTATCGGCACCACCTGGGAAGCGCGGATAAAGCTGGATTGTTTGTTCCCCGGCCTGTGGCCTTCGTTCTGGGCCGTCAACGAGGATCCTGACCCAGACGGCGAGGTCGATATTTTCGAGTGGTACGGCAACGGCGACTGGCCGGCGGGAACCACGGTCCACGCGGCATCCAACGGGAAGACATGGGAAGGGAAGTCGATTCCCGGATTGGTGGACGGCGGGTGGCACACCTGGCGAATGGGGTGGCATGAGGACGGTTTCCACTTCTCGCGAGATGGCGCACCATACTTCAGTGTTCCGTCGAAACCCATACCGATGCACGGCAACCCAGACGACCTGCGGTGGCCGTTCAACAACCCCGGTTACTGGCTGTCTCCCATGTTCACCCTTGCGATCGGTGGGCCCGGTGGCGGCAATCCCGACTTCGGTACCTTCCCGTCGCAAATGCTCATCGACTACATCCGGGTCTGGTAGCAGACGACGGTCAGTGCTCCGCGCGCTCAGCCCGGAGCACCTGAACCAGGTTGAACTGCCAGCGCTGGACGAGCCGGAAGCCCAGGTTGTGCGCGACCGCGAAGGCGGGGCTGTCGCCGAATCGGGGGCCGGGCGGTAACGTCGAGGCCTGCTCGTGAGCGGGCCTCGACGTGTCGGCTTCGGTGATGATCCACACGACGCGGCAGTGGCTCAACGGCCCGGCGACGACCTCCGGTATGAGATTGGTGTCGAAGACGTCGTTGCGTTGCGTCGCCTGTTGCCAGAGGGTGAGGTCGACCAGCTTCCGATAGGCATCGGGGCGCGCCGCCATCAATGGACGCATGGGCGCAGGCATGAACGTCACAGTGTCGTTCACGAGCAAGCAATCGCCGGGTGCCGCCTTCGCGGTGATCAGATCTGCCACCTGACTGTAGTCCATTCCGTATTTTGCATACTGATTGCGTTGCGCCAAAACATAATTCGGTACGGCGGCAATCGCGAGAAGACCTACGGCGGTCGCGGCAACCCATGGTGTCACGGCCAGTGCGCCGATGCAGACACCCAGGATCAGGGCCACCGCCGGCGCGGTGAAGGTCAGGTAGCGCGGTGTGTAGATCGGGTGAACCAACGCCGACCAGCCGACGATCAGTGCGGTGGGCAGCACGAGCCAGGTGATCGCCAAGGCCAACAGTTGTCGTCCCGCCTCGGCTAGTTGCGCGGATGTGCAGAGCCACAAGACAATCGCTGCCGTCACGAGCAATGCCGACGCGATCGCGAATGGGGGACTCCGTTCGAAGTATTGTTGAACCGTCACATCCTCTACGGTCCGCCGGCCGATCGGTTCGATCCACCTGATCTGATCCGTCTGACCGATGGCCGCGACCATAAACGGCGTCAGGACGCAGCCCGCCACACCCGAGCTGACGGCGAACCCAACGACGACTGTTCCCTTACGCCGGAAGGCGCAGATGAACCCGACATGCGCCAGCCACAACAGCCCGACATAGACGTCGAGCAGAATCGACATCGCCAGGACGATCCCGTAGGACAGCCAGACCCGGGTACCGTTGCGGCGCGCGGCGCGAACGAGCAACACGGTCAGCCAAACCGCGGCCATCATCGACATGGCATATGGGCGAGCTTCTATACCTGCCCAGGTTGCCCGAGGCAGAATGCCGCAGACCGCTCCGGACGTCACCGCGACAGCACGAGACGAAAACTGCCTGCCCAGCACCACCACTCCGGCCGCGGCGCCGCCAATCGCCAGACCGCTCGGCGCGCGCGACCAGAACTCCGTCGGTGGGAAAATCTGGAACCAGCCGTGCATGAGCAGGTAATACAGGCCATGGACGGCGTCGACGTTACTGAGCATTAGCCACAACTGGCCGAGCGAACGGCTGTATGACGCCGAAATGGTCGCCGCCTCGTCGTACCAGAAGGAGGGCCGGCTTGCGCCACCCAGGCTCACCGCGGCGGCCAGCACGGCGACGATCAGGGGATCCAGCACCGCCGGCGGCGGTGCCAGCACGCTTCGTGGTGCGTTGCGGACCCACACCCGTCATATGGTTACATTCGAGCTGTGCCGGGGATCGATCGACGCAGCATGATGTTGATGACCGGGGTCGGCGCGCTCGGCGCGGTGATCCCAGCGATCCCCGTCCCCGCCGCCCACGCCCGCCCGGCTGCGCCGCCCGGGTCACCCGGCAACACCGGCCAGTCCTACCTTTTCCACGACGAGTTCGACGGTCAGGCCGGATCGGCCCCCGATCCGGGTAAGTGGGCGGTGGCGCGGGCCCGGGAGTCGATGCAGGACCCGACGTTTTGGGAACGCCCCGAGAACGTCGGGCAGTACCGCGACGACCGCCAAAACGTCTTCCTCGACGGCAAGTCCAATCTCGTTCTCCGCGCAGCAAAGGACGGCAGCACTTACTACAGCGGCAAAGTTCAAAGCCGGTGGATGGGCGGCATCGGCCACACCTGGGAAGCCCGGATGAAACTCAACTGTCTCACCGCCGGTTGCTGGCCGGCCTGGTGGATGGGCAACGACGACCGCGGTGAGATTGACGTGCTCGAATGGTACGGCAACGGTAACTGGCCATCGGCAACCACCGTCCACACCAAGCCGAACGGCGCCGAATGGGCGACCCACAACATCGCAGTGGACAACGCCTGGCACACCTGGCGATGCCAGTGGGATGAGGCCGGCATGCGCTTTTGGCGGGACTACGTCGACGGCGCGCAGCCGTACTTCACTGTGCCGGTGAACTCGATCGCGGATTGGCCGTTCAATGACCCGGGCTACCAGATGTTTTCGGTGTTCAACCTCGCGGTCGCCGGCTCCGGTGGCGGCGATCCCGGATCGGGCAGCTATCCGGCGGAGATGCTCATCGACTGGATACGCGTCTGGTAACCACCGGGGACTACGTGCCCTGGATGTCGAAGTCGGCGAGTACCGGCTGGCGCAACAGCTCGGTGAACCGTTCGGGCTTCCACGGAAAGAGTTCCGGAAGACCGTCTTTGCCCAGGTACCAGCTGCTGCAGCCGGTAACCCAGACCGTCTGCGGCATCGCGGCCTTCATAGCCTCGTTGTAGTCCTTGGTCGCCACCTCGGTGGGTGCCGCGGCGGCCACCTGGGCGTCGCGGATCTGGTTGATCCACCACGTCGCATAGTTGGTCTGGTCCTCGGCGATCGGCACCAGCGAGTTGTTGCCGATCGGCGAATGCGGGCCCATCAGCATGAACAGGTTGGGGAAGCCGGGTACCGCGATCGACCGGTACGCCCGCGGGCCGTCTGCCCAGGCCTCATCCAGGGTGAGCCCGTTCTCCCCGACGATCTCCATCGGGCGCACGTAGGCCCGAGCATCGAACCCGGTGGCATACACCAGCAGGTCCAGTTCGTGCAGCGTGCCGTCGGCGGTGACGATGCCGCGCGGCTCGATGGCCTCGATCGGCTCGGTGATCACCTCCACACCCGGCCGCTGGACGGATCGGTAGAAGTGGCCGGCGAGAATCTGCCGCTTGCACATCGGCTGGTCCTTGGGGGTCAGTTTGGCCCGCAACCGCCGATCCGGCACCGAGAGCCGCAGATTCCACCGGCACAGGGTCTGAACCAGAGTGCGCTGGAATCCCGGCTGGACCACGGCGCGGCAGAACACAAACCTGAAGAGCCAGCCCCAGAAGCGGTAGCCGATGGTGTTCAGCGCCGGCCAGCGGCGCAATGCCGCCCGGGTCAAGGGCGAGTACGGCGGGTTGGGTGCCGGGTAGATCCACTGCGCGGTGCGCTGAAACACCTTCAGCTGGCGAACCTCGCCACCGAGTTCCGCGGCGATCTGAACACCGGTGGATCCGGTGCCTACCAGGCCGATCCGCTTGTCCGGCAAGGTAACCGAGTGGTCCCATCGCGATGAGTGAAACGCCGGACCGGCGAAGCTGTCCCGTCCGGGGATGTCTGGGTAGCGCGGTACCCGAAGGACGCCGGTCGCGGTGATCAGCACGTCGAACACTTGCTCGCCGTCGCCGGTGGTCAGCCGCCACCGGCCGGCGTCGTAGCGGGCGGACGTGACCTTGGTGCCGAACTTGATGTGGGGCCGAATCGCCCGTTCGTCGGCGACCTGCCGAAAATAGGCCTGGATCTCCGGGCCCGGCGACATCAGATGCGACCAGTTCGGGTTGGGCCGAAACGAATAGGCGTAATACCGTGACGGTACGTCGCAACTCAGGCCCGGGTAGGTGTTGTCGCGCCAGGTGCCGCCGACGTCGTCGGCTTTCTCGAAGATGGTGTAGGAGTCAATGCCGGCGTCCTGCAACTTGATCGCCATGCATAGGCCCGACATTCCGGCGCCGATGATGGCGACTTGCACGGCGCGCTGCTGGCCCATGTCGCTTAATGTACCGGCATATCTGCCGGGTGCGTCGGTCGTCATGGGGTGTCGAGGCCGAGTCCGAGCCGCAATGCGGAACCGGGGGGTTGCGTGCGCTCCCGCCGGTCAACCTGG
>NZ_JBYCKY010000322.1:0-1729 GCF_057473605.1 Mycobacterium sp. TH-M82
TGAGGATCACCAGAATTCGCGATGGATCGCCGAGCCGCTGCGGCTGCTGGACTGCTGCCAGGAGACCGACGGCGCCGTGGCGGTCGTCGTCACCTCGACCGAGCGGGCGAAGGATCTTGCGAACCGGCCGGCCGTCATCACCGCGGCCGCGCAGGGGGCGAGTCCGGACCAGTATTCGATGACCAGCTACTACCGGCCCGAGCTGGGTGGACTGCCCGAGATGGGGCTGGTGGGCAGGCAGCTGTGGGCGCAGTCCGGACTGCAGGCCGCCGACATCCAGACCGCGGTCCTCTACGACCACTTCACCCCGTTCACGTTGATCCAATTGGAGGAGCTGGGGTTCTGCGGTTGGGGCGAGGCCAAGGACTTCGTCGCCGACGGCGGCATCGAACTGGGCGGGCGGCTGCCGGTCAACACCCACGGCGGCCAGCTCGGCGAGGCCTACATCCACGGCATGAACGGCATCGCCGAAGGCGTGCGCCAGCTGCGGGGAACGTCGGTGAACCAGGTCAAGGACGTCGAACACGTCCTCGTCACCGCCGGCACCGGGGTGCCGACGTCGGGGCTGATCCTCAGCTAACAGCAGCCACACCCGCTTGGGGGGTGGGCTGTAAGCGGGCACCTTCGGTGAGTCAAGAATCTCTTTACAGCCTCGCAGCAGCAGATTAAGCTCCGTCACGATAAACGCCCAGTCTCGGATCGCGCCAGCGGAGGACCGCATGCCAACTGTCAGCTTGACGTCGCTGGTGACTGCCGGACGCGTCCGGACCGGCCGCCGGGCCGCTGGAGCGGCCGGTGCTGTGGCAACCGCGGCGGCCGGCGTGTTGGCGATAGCGACGATGGCCCCGCAGGTGACCGCCGCCGGGCCGGTCTTGTCGAGTCAGGTGCAACTCCTGTCCACGTCGGATTCGCTGCTGCCCGTGATTGAGAGCCTGCTCGCCGAACAGCAACAGATGCAAGCGGAGATGACTCAGTACCCGTTCATCAGTCCGGTTGATCTGTCCATGACCCACGAGTATGCGCAGAACGTTCTCCAGACTATGATGGCCGCGCAGACCGTCGCGTTTAACTATCTCGACCTGAACAACGTTGCGATGCCATTCGCCCCGTACGGATGGGACGCCCCCGGCGCCAACAATCAAAACCTTCTCGTGTATCAGAATCCAGACGACCAGTACACGTCTTTGCCGCTCTCGCCGAGCCATACATACACGATGACCATCGATCCCCCCGCCGGTCCCAACGGCACCGGAGATGTGAGCTTCACGTTCCTTGCCGGCAACGGTGTGACAACCCCCTTCGTCAACTCGGCTACCGGCGACCACTCTCTCGGCAGCGTCGAACTATCACAGTTCACTCCCAATGCCAACGGCAGCTATACCATCACTTTCAGTCCAACTCACCACTCAGGCAACTGGATCGAGATCCCCGCCGACTCCGAGAGGACGATCGTACGTGACAGCGTCGTGAACTGGGGCCTGCCGCACGACAGTTTCTCCATCTCGGAACAGGGCGTCCCGAGCCCGAGCCCGACCCACCCTCCACTGCTGACGGATCAACAGATCGCGTCGATACTGGATCCCGTCGCGGCCAACGGCGCTCAGGAAGCCGGCTCGCCAGATTACCTGGGGCAGTTGACGGCAACCAATGCGCCGGCGCCCAACACGCTCACCGACATACAGCCGACCGACACCTTCATGCCGGGGCCGCTGCTGACGGGCAACAACCA
>NZ_JBYCKY010000323.1:0-14819 GCF_057473605.1 Mycobacterium sp. TH-M82
CACGGGACCTCTCCTGAGCCCGCCTTCTTCCTGTCCGGTGCAGGCGAACACGATCGTGTCGAGCTGACCGAACAGCTATACGACGTTCTCAAGCGTGCCGCCCACGCCCTAAGCCACGGCCAGTCGATCAGCATCCTGACCCGCGACCAGGAAATCTCCACCCAGCAGGCCGCCGAGATCCTCGGCCTGAGCCGCCCCACGGTGGTTCGCCTCATCGATGACGGCGAGTTAGACGCCCACGTGCCAGGCACGGTCCGACGCAAGCTGCGGCTTGCCGATGTTCTCGCCTACCGCGAGGAGCTTCACGCCCGGCGCAACCGGTTCATCGCCGAGAGCTCGGAGGAGTTCGCGGATGCCGATGCCGACGAGGTCGCCGAGTTACTCGCCGAGGCGAAACATAAGCGTTGACCGTCCGCGACGTCTGAAAGACTCGCCCACGTGTATCGCGCTGTCCTCGACACCTGTGTCCTCGTGCCGAGCCTTCAGCGTGACTTCCTGTTGCAGCTGGCCGCCGAGGGGGCTTACGCGCCCGTGTGGGGGTCCGGGATTCTCTTCGAACTGGACTATGTTCTCGCCGGACTGCATGACAAGCGTGCGATCACCGATAGCGCCAGTCGACGTCAGCACCTTTTCGACCAGCTGAAGCGGGCATTTCCGGGCTCAGAGGTTCGTGCACCCAAAGGCCGCGAATATGACTACGACCTCAATGATCGCGATGACGGCCACGTCGCCCACGCCGCGATCATCGGTAAAGCCGACGCCATCGTCACCGACGACCGCCGGGCCGGGTTCAGCACAGCAAGCGTGCTCATGGAGGCCGATATTGAGACCGTGCACCCACATCAGTTCGCTGCAAACACAGTGGCAGCACACCCGCATGCAGGAGTACGCGCGTTGCGAGAGATGTCGAATCGCCGAACCAACCCGCCGCAGACGCCGGAACAGATCCTTGAGCTGTTGGTGACGCGGCACAGGATGGCCGAGGTCGCCGAGATCCTGTTGCCGCTGCTGACAGACGAGAGCTGGCGATCCAGCTGACCAACAATCAATCAAATCCTGGTCGGTTATTTACCGGCGTCACTTTCGCTCGCCGAGGTACTCCCAGATTCATCGCGTTGCAGCCAGAGCTGTAGTGCATCCTCGATCACCTGGTCCGGTTTCACTCCGTCGGCGGCCGCCGCGCGTTGAACCGTGTCAATGAGAGATAGCGGAGCACGACCTGGGAATTGATTTCGAGAATCTGTGGATGGCGTGGGTTGGCGCAATAGTTCATCCCATGGCCATTTTCGGATCGCGTCGTTATACTTCGCGGAAGTAAGAAACATCTGCTCACCTTCACGGAACCAGTTCAGTATCGGACAATTCGCCGTCGACCGCTTTGCAATGCCGCCGTTGTGGATGTAGTCGTTACGGATCTTGGCTAGGTCACCAAAGAATGGAAACGCATAGTCGCGATGGCTACAATCCCATATTTTCGCCAGCTCGAAACGGTAGTGGTCATTCCATTCAGCGAATATGAAGCTGATCCACTGCGCTCCCTGGATGCGTTGCACTTCGGTCTTGCGTGACGGCGACACTTCACCACTCATCGCTTGGAGCATTCCCTGGATACCTGGTGCCGCAGATTGATACACGTCTTCGATGCTGACGCTCGTTTCAGTAGGCACGCCGACCACACACACCGGCTCTCGTCCGAGTTCGACCCATCGCGATTTCGGCGGAGGGTATTTTAGCTCCTCAAGGCGGGCGTTGAACTCGGCGTCCGCCAGTTCAACGACTCCGGATGCGCCAAGAAGTGCAGCTAGCATTGACACCTTGACGGTGCGTCGCAATTCTTCGACTAGTTCTGTCAGCGAAGCCGGTTCAGGGTCAGCAACGAGCAATTTTAGGGCCGCTTCGCTGGTCCCCATAGCCTCCTCCAGTCTCGACATCGCCGCGCGTACGTCAGAGTCCGTGAGTAAGGTCTGTACCGCCGCCGTCAGTGGTTGAATTGCAGCCTCCACCTCACTGCCAGGTCGCGGCGGCGTGGCTGCGATGGCGTAGCTGAACGGCATCGTGAAGGCACTAAAGGCGAAACGGCGGTTATATTCGGCGTTGGGACTGCCGATTCGCAAGTTGTACTCGATGTTATCGATCGCCTGGGGAATCGTCGCTCCGATCATGTCTCGCATCCGTTGCACCACATCCAGCCAGCGTGCGGCAACGTGAACATTCGTGGGGTAGGTCGCAGCTTGGTCGAGCCGACGGACTTCGCGGCATGGCCAGGAGACTCCAGATACGTGTGAGCCACCGCAGCGCGAACCCCATCGCCCGTCCTCAGGCTGATGGTTGGCAAATACCTCGCGATAGCGCTCGGCAGTACTGTTGCCCAGCTCCATCGTTTTCTCGAACCGCGAGAGTCGCCTGTCGATCGCGGCGGACAGCTCGTCGTACTGCACGTCGCCGCCCGCCATCACTTATCGCCATCCTGCTGTTCCGAATCCGGTATGGCCTGCTTTAGAAATTCGGCGGTGGGCCGGAGCATATCGAATGGGATCACTAGGGTGAGGGTTTCCTCGCTACCACCTCGCCGTCGTACCTTTAGCGGGACGTGGTATCCGTTGTGCTGGGGATGGCTGAAGTCTCGGCTTGCAAGGTGGCAGCTGAGTTCACTGATCGGTTCGGTCAAGAGATATTCGTTCAGCTCGGCGAGCATGGGCCCAACGAGCAGTCGCCGACCCGCCCGGTCGTTCAACAGAAGCCACTCCGTGGTGGGGTCCATCAATTGCTGCTTGTGAACGCCGCATACGACGACTTCTTTGGGATAGTCGAACGCGCCATCGCGCTCCTTCAATGTATGCAGCGCCGTTGCTGGGAACGTGCAGCGCTCAACCTGACATTTTGGATCTGACTTCATCGTCTCCTCCGATCGACATTCCTGGGTGGGTTGAACGTAGTTCGAGACACCGACAGGTCGGCGCATGAGGCGGCGAAGCCCTGTCGCTGAGGCGGAGCTCCATGCCGGCCAATGCTGGTCAGCGTGCGCAATCCCAACAACGTCATCGCACTTGTCAGCCCCCTCGACTACCGTAGTTTGGCTGCCAAACTGGGAGGCGAAGTTGCTGCTTGAGGAGCTCAAGTCGGGTTTGCGGGTCGACGGCCTGATCCCCGCCCAGTCGGTCACGGTGATCGCCGCGCAGTGGCACGGCACCGACGCGATGGAGCTGACCTACAAGGCCGCCAACAGCACCCTCGGCCAGCAGGTGGTGTTCCGCAAGGACCAGGACAAGCTCACCATCGCACAGACCGGCGCACGTCCCTTCGACGCCAACGCCGCCGACTTCAAGCTCGTCGCCGAGGCCCAGCGGATCACCCTGGCCGGCCTGTTCGACCCGATGCTCGCCGTCGCCACAAGCGACGTGCGCCCACTGCCGCACCAGATCAGCGCGGTCTACGGTGAACTGCTGCCCCGCACCCCGCTGCGCTTCCTACTCGCCGACGATCCGGGCGCCGGCAAGACGATCATGGCCGGCCTCTACATCAAAGAACTGATCCTGCGCGACGACGTCAAAAAGTGCCTGGTTGTCGCACCGGGCGGGCTGGTGGAGCAATGGCAAGACGAGCTGTTCTTCAAGTTCGGGCTGCGCTTCGACCTACTGACCAACCAACTGATCGACGCCAACGTCAACCTCAACGTGTTCGACACCAACCCGCTGCTGATCGCCCGAATGGATCAACTCTCCCGCAACGAGGAACTGCAGGCCCAGCTCCGAGACACCGAATGGGACCTGATCATCGTCGATGAAGCGCACCGGATGGGCGCGCACTATTTCGGCGGCAAGCTGGAGAAGACCAAACGTTTCCAGCTCGGCGAGCTGCTCGGCCGCATCACCCGCCACCTGCTGTTGATGACGGCCACCCCGCACTCCGGCAAGGCGGAAGACTTCCAGCTGTTTTTGACCCTGCTGGACCGGGACCGCTTCGAGGGCAAGAACACCAAGACCGCCGACACCACCGGGATCATGCGCCGGATGGTCAAAGAGGACCTGCTCACGTTCGACGGCAAGCGGCTGTTCCCGGAGCGGCGCGCCGAAACGGTCCCCTACGAGCTGACCGCCCGGGAACACGACCTCTACGAACAGGTCACCGCCTATGTGCGCGAGGGCATGAACCGCGCCGACCGGGTCGGCGGCAAACGCAAGAACACCGTCGGCTTCGCCCTGACCGTGCTGCAGCGCCGGCTGGCGTCCAGCCCGGAGGCGATCTACCGCAGCCTGGTGCGCCGCAGCGAGCGGCTCAACCGCAAGAAACAGGAGATCCTCAACGGCACCTACGTCGACCAAGAACCCACCATCGACCTGGAATGCCTCGACGCCGACGACTACGACGCCGAGCAAATCGAAGACCTCGAAGAAGAACTGCTGGATGCGGCCACCGCCGCGCAAACCATCGAAGAACTCGACGCCGAGCTGCTGGAGCTGGCCGAGCTGACCAAGGTCGCCAAACAGGTCCGCGACTCGGGCACCGACCGCAAATGGACCGAGCTGAGCGCCATCCTGCAAGACCACGCCCTGACCACCGACAAGAGCGGAGTACCGCGCAAGTTCATCATCTTCACCGAACACCGCGACACCCTCGACTATCTCACCGCGCAAATCCGGTCCCTGCTCGGCAAACCCAATGCCGTGCAGGCGATCCACGGCGGGGTGCGACGCGGTGAACGCCGCCAGATCACCGAGGAGTTCACCCAGAACCGCGACTGCCAGATCCTGATCGCCACCGACGCCGCCGGCGAGGGCCTCAACTTGCAGGCCGCGCACCTAATGGTCAATTACGACCTGCCGTGGAATCCCAACCGCATCGAGCAGCGGTTCGGCCGCATCCACCGCATCGGCCAGGAAGAAGTCTGCCGGCTGTGGAACGTGGTGGCCACCAACACCCGCGAAGGCGACGTGTTCGCCCGGCTGCTGGAAAAGATCGAAGAACAGCGCAAAGCCTACGGCGGAAAGGTCTTCGACGTGCTCGGCGAAGCCTTCACCGACACCCCGCTGCGCAACCTGCTGCTGGAAGCCATCCGCTACGGCGACCTGCCCGAAGTCCGTGCCAAGATGCACCAGGTCATCAACGAGAAGGTGGCCGACGGGCTTAAGGAAGTCTTGGAAGAACGCGCCCTGGCCGCCGATCACCTCGCCGAGGCCGACCTGGCCAGGCTGTGGGCGGCGATGGACGAGGCGCGGGCCCGGCGGCTGCAGCCGCACTACATCGAGTTGGCGTTCAAGGCGGCGTTCACCCGGCTCGGTGGCCGCATCGCCAAACGCGAACGCGGCCGCTACGAGATCGCCAACGTGCCCGCCCAGATCCGTGCCGGCAAGCACGGACCGATCGCGACCAAATACGAGCGGGTCGCGTTCGACCTCGCCCACGTCCACCCCGACGGGCTGGGCCGCGCCGATCTGCTCGCCCCCGGCCACCCGCTGCACGACGCGGTGATGGACGAGGCGATTCGGGTACTCGGCGGCAGTCTCAACAGCGGGACCGTGCTGGTCTCGGCCACGCTGGAGGAACCGCACCTACTGGTTGGGCTGGTTGAGGAAGTCGCCGACGCGACCGGTGCCACGGTGTCGCGACGGTTCGGCTATGCCTACGTCGACGACTACGGCACCGTCACCGACGCCGGCCCCGCCCCCTACCTGGACTGCGTCGCCGCTCCCGACTCCCCAGCCATAACCGCGGCCCGCGAGCTGCCGTGGCTGGCCGAGGCTGAGGACAAGACCAGCAGCTGGATCATCGCCAACCAGCTGCCCGAATATCTCGCCGAGGTGCAGCCTCGCCGTGCCGCCGAGCTGGCTAAGACCCGCGAACTAGTCACCAAACGTCTTGAAGGCGAACGGGATCGGCTGCTGCTGGACTCCGCGGTGGCTGCCGAGAAAGAACGCGGGGGCGAAAAGCCCCGGGAGTCGGCGGAAAGCCTCAACCGCAAAGCCGTCGATCTGGACATGCGGCTGCAGCGACGCTTGGAGCTGCTCGACCAGCAGGAGCTGATGTCCACGAAGCCGCCGCGGATTCTCACCGCCGCGCTGGTGCTGCCGCTGGCCATGCTGGAGGCCGACGTCCCCGCCGCGGCGCCAATCCACGCCAAAGAGACCAAAGAAGTGGAGCGCCGCGGCGTCGAACTGGTGCTGGCCCGCGAACGCGAACTCGGCCGCAAACCGGTCGAACAACCCTTCACCAACAAGGGATTCGACGTGCTGTCCACCGCCGTCAACGGCGACACCTACCGCATCGAGGTCAAGGCCCGCCTCGACGGCGCCAAAGACTTCTTCATCACCCACAACGAGGTGATGACCGGCAAGAACGCCGTCCCGCGCTACCGGCTCGCCTTGGTGCGGGTCGATCCGCGCGGACCGGCGCATGATGAGGTTCGTTATCTCGACGACCCGTTCGCTACCACCGACCTGGGTGACTTCGACGCCACCGGCATTCGTGGTGACTGGGCGAAGATGTGGGCCAAGGGCCGAGAACCCTTCTGAACAGACTGACAGGATTCAGGAAACGTGGTGCAGAAACGCAAGCTCATCGAGGTCGCGCTGCCATTGGAGGCGATCAACCGTGAGGCCGAACGGGACACACCGAAACGTTCGAATCATCCGTGGCGGCTCCACTACTGGTGGGCGCGACGCAAGTTGGCTACGGCGAGAGCCGTCATCTTCGCTCAACTCGTGGATGACCCATCAAGTCGCCCTGATCTTTTCCCCACCGAAGCCGAGCAGCGGCGAGAGCGGGAGCGCCTCCACTCGCTAATTGAGCGGCTCGTCGTTTGGGAGAACGTGCGCGATACGAAGCTGCTCGCCGAGGCTCATGCGGAGATTCTCAAATCCAGTGACGGCGATCCACCAACAATTTTGGACCCGTTCGCCGGCGGCGGCAGCATTCCCCTTGAAGCACAGCGCCTCGGGCTGGCCGCCCAAGCTTCCGACCTGAATCCTGTTGCTGTGTTGATCAATAAGGCACTGGTCGAGATACCATCGCGGTTCTGTGACCAACCTCCGGTTTGTCCGGAGCTAGCAGAATCGCGTATTGGCGACTGGCGAAACGCTGAGGGCCTTGCCGCCGATGTCCGAGCTTATGGCACATGGGTTCGAAATGAGGCAATAAATCGTTTGGGCACTGTGTACCCTCCAGCTGATGGGCACACAGCGCTGGCCTGGGTTTGGACACGGACTGTTAAGTGCATAAACCCGGCGTGCAGCATCGAAACGCCACTCGTGAAATCGTGGTGGCTTGCGAAGAAGGCCAACCATAAGGTCTTCGTGAAGCCATCGGTCGTGCGCGATCCTGCTCACGCTTCAGGTCATCGTGTGCGCTTTCAGATCAGCGATGATCGGGCTGAACTGCCAACTGATGTCGACGACGGCACTGTCGGCCGCCGCGGCGCGAAGTGCATCTCCTGTGGGACTACAATCCCCCTGAGTCACATTCGCCTGGAGGGACGCTCTAAGAAACTCGGACAGGAACTGGTTGCCATCATCGCCGATGGTGGACGACGCCGTATTTACCTGGACCCAACTGAAGACCATAAACAGGCAGCCGATGTCGAACCGCCTACAGTCAGCATATCCGGATCATTAGGCTATTACCCGCGCGATCTAAAAGCGCCCACGTATGGCCTCACCGAATTTACTGATCTTTTCACAGCACGCCAGCTGAAGGTGATTACTACCTTGAGCGATTTAATATCCGAAGCCGCAAGCAGAGTGAATACCGATGGCGGTTCGCAGGATTACGCAGACGCGATATCCACGTACCTTGGACTCGCGCTCAGCCGAGGGACTGATTACCAGTCGAACGTGACTACATGGCATTACCAGAATGAACAGATACGGAACGTTTTTGCCCGGCAAGCGATTCCGATGGCCTGGGACTTCTTAGAGGTAAATATTCTGGGGCAAGGATCTGGAACATGGTCTTCCCAGATCGAGCTCGCCGCTCAAGCGCTAGATGGCTTAGTCCCTCATAGCGAGGTTCGCGTTTCGCAAGCTCCTGCCCAGAATGTCCGCCACGAGAACGCGCTCCTTTCGACCGATCCGCCGTACTACGACAACGTCGAATACGCCGAACTCTCGGACTTCTTCTACGTCTGGCTACGTCGAACGTTGCGAAAGACTTATCCTGACCTCTTTTCCACGGTACTGGTGCCGAAATCCGAAGAGCTCGTAGCGAACGCCTACCGACACAACGATGAGGCTGGCGCCAAAGAATTTTTTGAGCAAGGCTTTCGCGACGTGTTTAAAAACGCGCGGGTGGCTGCATCCGATAATTTTCCAATTACCGTTTACTACGCCTTTAAACAAAGTGACTCCAGCGATGAGGGCGAAGTTTCGTCCGGCTGGGAAACCTTGCTTGAGGGCATGATTCGATCTGGATGGGCTATAACGTCAACTTGGCCATTCAGAACGGAAACCGCGTCGCGCATGCTCGCACAGGGGAAAAACGCGTTGGCCTCGTCAATTGTGCTTTCCCTGAGACCAAGGCGCCCCCATGCACCGACCACAGACAGGCGCGGGTTCATCGGCACGCTGGAAGGCGAACTCCCCGATGCATTGCGCAAGCTCCAACAGGGCCAGATCGCTCCAGTAGATCTCCCACAGGCAGCCATCGGCCCCGGCATGGCGGTGTTCAGCCGCTATAGCGCCGTCCTAGAACCCGATGGCAGCCAGATGACCGTCCGCTCGGCCCTCGCCCGCATCAACGAGATTCTCGATCAAGTCCTTAATGAGCAAGAGGGCGACTTCGTCGCGACCACACGTTTCGCCATTGCCTGGTACCGGCAACACGGGTACGGCGTCGGCAAGTTCGGCGACGCGGACAACCTCGCCCGTGCCCGCAACACCAGCGTTGAGGCGATGGACCGCGACGGCATCCTGACGTCCCGAGCCGGCAAGGTGCAGTTGATCAAACCCGCCGACTTGGATGCGGATTACGAGGTCGTCGCCGATCTGCACATCAGCAACTGGGAGGTTCTGCACCAACTGATCAAGATGCTGGAGCACGAGGGGATCGGGCCGGCGGGTGACTTCCTGCGCGAGGCATTCAGCCGCACCGACGGAACCATCGACTCTGACCGCTTGAAGGAATTGGCGCACTTGCTATTCCGGATCGCTGAAGCCAACGGATGGACCAAAGACGCACTGAGCTTCAACAACGTGGTGACGAGCTGGCCGGAGCTTCTGGACATCGCTAGTGCCGCAACGACTGAATCGGCCGAAACGCAGAGCACACTCGATTTCGACGAGGAAGATTGACATGGCCTTGAACAACCGTGAACGCATTGACCGGATGTTTCAGGCGATGGCACCGGTGTTGGACGACTTCATCGCCTCGGTGATCGGGCAGGGCAACGCCAAGCTCGGGGCGGTGTGGGTCAAGCTGGTGCAGAACAAGGACGAGAAGAACCGGACGCCGTCGGACAGGACCTACGATCCGCTCGACCCGCAGGTGCAGCTGCGGATGCTCACCGAAGCTAACATCACCGCGGGGTTCAAGCCGGGCTGGTATCCGTTCAACCAGGCGCTGGGCAATGCCGGGGAGTCGTATGCGATCGAGCTGCGCGAGGTGCGCAACAAGTGGGCGCACAACGGCACATTCAGCGACGACGACGCCTACCGCGCCCTCGACACCGGCGAACGGCTGCTGCAGCTGATCGCCGCCACCAATGAAGCCGACGAGGTTCGCAACATCCGGCTCAACCTGCGCCGCGTCACCGCCGACAAAGACGACAAGAAAGTGCTCAAAGCCGCGGTCTCCAACCCGGAAGCGGTCGGCCTCAAGCCGTGGCGAGAGGTGCTGCCCCCGCACGACGACGTGGCGACCGGCAACTTCGCCGCCTCGGAGTTCGCCGCCGACCTGTACAAGGTGGCGTTCGGTGGCGAGCAGGACGCCGGTTACACCGACGCGGTCGAGTTCTTCCGGCGCACCTACCTCACCGAAGGGTTGACCGATCTGATCGGCCGGGCGGTGCGCCGCTTCTCCGGTGACGACAACGCCCCGCCTGTGATCAACCTGCAAACCAACTTCGGTGGCGGCAAGACCCACTCGATGCTGGCGCTGTGGCACGTCGCCGCCGGCCTTCCGATCGGCGACTTCCCGCAGGAGACCCAGGATCTGCTCAGCGCCAACGGTTACACCGGCACCACGGTGAACCGGGTGGCGATCGTCGGCAACCACCTCAGCCCGTCGGGCGTGCTCCACGACGACGGCACCCAGGTCAACACCATCTGGGGTGAGCTGGCCTGGCAGCTCGGCGGCAAAGACGGCTACGCGCTGGTGGCCAAGGCCGACGCCGACCGCACCCATCCCGGCGATGCGCTGCGTGACCTGTTGGCGAAATACTCGCCCGCGGTCATCCTGATCGACGAATGGGTCGCCTACGCCCGCTCCCTGGTCGGCCGCGACGACCTGGCCGGCGGCACCTTCGATGACCAGTTCACCTTCGCCCAAACTCTGACCGAGGCCGCCAAGGGCACCTCCGGTGTGCTGCTGGTGATCTCGATCCCCGCCTCCGAAGCTGGCACCGACCCCAACAAGATCGCAGCCGGGAACGCCGAGGAGGTCGGTGGCGCCCACGGGCTCGAAGCGCTCAAACGGCTGCAGAACGTGGTGCGCCGGGTGGCCGATCAGTGGCGGCCGGCGTCGTCTGCCGAGGCGTACCAGATCGTCCGACAGCGGCTGTTCAAGCAGCCCGACGCCGCCGCGTTGGCGTCGATCAGCGCTACCGCCCGGGCGTATGTGGAGATGTACCGCAAGTACACCGATGATTTTCCGCGCGAATCCCGCGACGGGGCGTATGAGGATCGCATCAAACGCACCTACCCGATCCATCCGGAGCTGTTCGACCGGCTATACGAGGAGTGGTCGTCGCTGGAACGCTTCCAGCGCACCCGCGGCGTGCTGCGGTTGATGTCGACGGTGATCCATGCCCTGTGGGTAGGCGAGGACGCCGCGCCGCTGATCATGCCCGGCTCCATCCCGCTGGCCACCGCCAACGTCAACGCCGAACTCACCCAGTACCTGCAGGATTCGTGGAAGGCGATCATCGACGCTGACGTCGACGGATCCAACTCCGAGCCGGCGCTGATCGATAATGAAAAACCGCTGTTCGGGCAGCGGTCGCTGACCAAACGGCTGGCCCGCACCGTGTTCTTCGGGGCGGCACCGACAATCGGCTCGGCGCACAAAGGCTTGGAGACCCAGCGGGTGTTTCTGGGCACCGCGGTACCCGGTGACGTGCCCGGCAACTTCCACGCCGCGCTGACCCAGCTCGGCGACCGGGCCACCTATTTCTATGCCGGGTCGGGCAAGTACTGGTATGACCTGCAGGCCAACATCACCCGAACCGCCAAGGATCAGGCCGAGCGGCTGCACAAGGAAGACGTGTGGGCCGAGATCGTGCGCCGGCTGGGGGGCCAGGCCCGTACCCGCGGCGATTTCGCCGGTGTGCACGTCTGCCCCGACACCAATGCCGACATCCCCGATACCGACGAAGCCCGCCTGGTAGTCCTGCACCCCAAGGTGGCACACAAACGCGGAACCGATTCGCCAGCCAAAGAATTCGCTCACAAGGCCACCGAGCACCGCGGCAGCGCCAACCGCACCAATCGCAACATGCTGGTGTTCCTGGCCGCAGATGAAGCCCGGCTGGAAGAACTCGACACCGCCGTGCGCGACTACCTCGGCTGGGCGCATGTGCTGGCCAACGAGGCCGACCTGGATCTGACGACCAACCAGCGCAACCAGGCCACCCAACGCCGCACCCAGGCCGACCAGACCGTCAACGGGCGCCTGCTGCAAACCTTCACGTGGGCACTGATCCCCGCACAACCAGATCCCGGTGCCCCGTTCGTCATCCGGGAAACCAAAATCGAAGGCCAGTCCGAATCACTGGCCGACAGGGCATCGCGACGGCTCGGCAGCAACGGCGACCTCTCCACCCGGCAGGCCGCCGTCAACATTCGCCTGGCGATCAACAAGGTGCCGCAGATCTGGAGCGACGGGCACGTCAGCCTCGGAACGCTGTGGGGGCTGTACGGCCAATACCCGTACATGCCGCGACTGCGGGACCGAAAGGTATTGGAAGAAGGCATCCTCGACCTGCCGATGATCTGGCAGACCGACGCGTTCGCTCTCGCAACAGATTTCGATGAAGCCGCGGGTCGCTACATCGGACTGTGGGTCCCCGGAGACAAGACGGCCGCACCGGCAGCGACCGATTCGCTCCTACTGGTACAACCCGATGTCGCGGTGAAGCAACGCGGCGCGGAGGAACCGGCCGCCGAGTCGGGGGTACCGACACCTCCGGCGCACAAGACAGAGCCACCCACAGTCAGGCCACCAGTCGATGTTGCCTTCCCTCCGGCTAAGACCCGCTTCTACGGGGTGAAGACGCTCAGCTCGGACAAGATCGCGCTGGACTTCAAAAACATTGCCGACGAAGTCCTCGCCAACCTGCGTGACCAAGGTATCGAACTGACGGTGAAGATCGAGATCGAAGCCACCGACGCAACGGGTTTCGATGAGAGCAAAGTCCGGACTGTGTCGGAGAATGCGAAGACGTTGAAGTTCGATCAGTCCGGATTCGAGGAGACGTGAGTTCCCGCGCCGGATGTTCGGCCCGGTGGCCGCGCGGCCTTGGAGTCCTCACCCTGCCCATGCTTCGACTGACGTGACGCGGGCTAGTGGCACTACGTGTGACGGGTGCCGCGAGGCAGGGAATTCTCCCCGGCCCCGCTCCGTAGAGTGCTCACATGTCCGTCGTGACCTCAACATTTTCCGAGGCCCTGGCTGATGCGAGGAACGGCGCTGGAAAAATCTCGCTTCTGCTGGGGAACGGTTTCAGCCAGGCGTTCAGCGGCGACTTCGCCTACCGACGACTCCGTGACGTCGCGCAGATGGACGACAATCTCACGGTGACCCAAGACGCACTTTTCGAACACGCGGCAAGTGACGACTTTGAGACCGTCATCCACCACCTAGAACAGTCAGCTCGCCTCATCCAGCTATACGATCCCGCAGACACTCGTCTCGCCGCGGCGCTGCTCGATGATGCGCAGGTGGTCAAGGATGGGCTGGTCGAAACGCTCACTCGAATCCATCCTGAGTCGGCTCGCACGGTCGGTGACGCCAAATATGTTGCGGTGCGCCAGTTCCTGTCGTCCTTCGCAAACATCTTCACCGTAAACTACGACCTACTCCTCTACTGGGCAATCAACCAGGATCAGCCACAACCGCTGGTCGTCAAAGCCGATGGCTTCCGACGTCCAGAAGGCCTACTGACCTGGAGGTACCCGGATTACGACGACGATCAAGCGGTGTTCTTCCTCCACGGGGCCATGCATCTGTACACGAGCGACAATGAAGTGCGGAAACTCAGCGCCGCGGAAGGTAGCAACATCGTTCAGCAACTGCGCGCGAACCTTAGCGACGGACGGTACCCACTGGTGGTAACGGAGGGAAGCCGCCAAAACAAGGAAGCGCGAATCGGCCAGAATTCGTACCTCGCGTACTGCTATAGGCGGCTGACACGGCTGAACGGGGCGCTGTTTATCCACGGCGTCGCGTTGTCTGATAACGATCAGCACATCCTGGACGCGATTGCGGATCCGGCGGGAACGATCAGCGCACTCTACGTCGGGCTATACGGTCCACCTTCTGCCTCCCGCAACCGCGTTCAGCTCACTGCAGAACAACTCGCCGAGGCGTGCTCCGCGAGAGCGGAGCATGCTCCAAGCTTGACGTTCTACGACGCTGAAACTGCCGCTGCATGGGGATGATCGATCACGCGGCGGCCGCAAAAGAGGCCCGTACCCAACGATTGCGCCAGGAACGGAACGGCCATCGTCGCCTCCGCGGCGGGAGTTCTCGCCGGACCGGGGGTGGCCAGATTAGTCGGCTACGAGAGATTGACCCCATCATGCGCCCGTGACTGCGGCGCTTCCTCGAACGCATCCAGGACGCGGATGCCGAACGCCTGCACCATAGCCGACTGCACTTCTTCCGTTGTCATCCAACGAATTTCTCGCGCTTCCTCAGTCGCGTGAGGTGCACCGCCAACGGGCCGGCAGCGATACACCAACGCGACAATCCCCTGCGTCAGATTCTTGTAGACACCCGTGAGCCGTTCGACCTCGACCACAAGACCAGTCTCTTCCAGTACCTCGCGCCGCACACCGGCCTCGAAGGATTCATCGAGTTCGAGCACTCCCCCGGGCGCTTCCCAGTGGCCGTTGTCATCGCGCCGGATCACCAGCACCCGGCCGTCCTCGCGCACGATGATGCCGGCCACGCTGACCGAATGTTTGGGCATAGTTGCCATCGCTGGGCCTCCCTTGTTCTACGCCGTCAGGAGTGACACCGACGGACTCGTTCTATAGGCTAGTCGTCTAGACGTGTAAGGGAAGGTCTGCGGGTGCTGGAACTTGGACAGATCGACCGCGCAGCGGACACGCCGCCGTACCGGCAGATCGCGGGCATGTTGCGGCAGGCGATCCGGGCCAACCAACTCACCGCCGGGGAGCGACTGCCGTCGGAGACCGCGCTGATCGAGCACTTCGGTGTAGCCCGCATGACCGTGCGGCAGGCCGTCCAAGAGCTTCGCTCAGAAGGACTCGTCGTCTCAGAACACGGCCGGGGCGTTTTCGTCCGTCCGACTCCTCCGATCCGACGCCTGGCATCGGATCGCTTCGCCCGGAAACACCGCGCGGAAGGCAAGGCAGCCTTCAGCGTCGAAGCGGAGAAGTCCGGCTACACGCCACAAGTCGACAACATCGTGGTGGGACGACAGAGGC
>NZ_JBYCKY010000324.1:0-3244 GCF_057473605.1 Mycobacterium sp. TH-M82
ACCCGTCGCGGCCCCGCCACCTGCTCACCGAAGCCGGCATGGGCTATCGCTTCGAGGTCTGAGCTGCCGTTTTCATCACCCACCGTCGAGTGCGACGGTTGTCGCTCAATGGCGGGCAAGCAGCACATCTTCTTCCCCTGCGACTCATGGGGGAGGTGTGGCGATCGAAAGGGCGATACCGTCCAGGATGTCGTGCTCGCTGACGGTCAGCTCCTCGATTCCGGCCCGGGTGCGCAGTTCGCGTGCTAACTCCTCGACAATGATGGCTCCTCCCCCAATCACGTCAGCACGACCGGGATGCATCGGCCCCAGCGCCATGCGCTGCGCTCGCGTCATGGCGATCAGTCGATCGCACACCGCCAACAGCTCATCGCTGGATACGTGCGAAAGATGAATTGCCACAGGATCATATGTTGTCATGCGCTGCGCCAGCGCGGCGAGCGTCGTCATGGTTCCGGCCACCCCCACCCAGCTCCGGGCCCCCTCCACCGGTACCGCCCGCAGTGCCGGGCCGAGCCGCTCCCGGACCAGCTCGCGGGCGCTCGCCACCTCGTCCGGGGCCGGCGGATCGGAGTGCAGGCAGCGTTCGGTGAGCCGGACGCAGCCAATGTCAACCGAAACGCCTCCCGACACAACGTCTTTCGCCGATCTGTCGCCGAGCACGATCTCGGTCGACCCCCCGCCGAGATCCACCACCACGAACGGGCCGTCGGCGCCCGTCAAGTCGCCCACGGCGCCGCGAAACGACAGTGCGGCCTCCGCGTCGCCGCTGATCACCTCGGCGAACGCACCGGGGATCACGGCGCCCAACACCTCCGCCGTCATCGCGAAGAACACTTCACGGTTGGCGGCATCACGGGCAGCCGAGGTGGCCACCATCCGCACCCGCGCGACATCGTGGACGGCCAGCAACCGCGCATAGTCGGCCAGCGCGGATCTGGTGCGCTCCAATGCCTCCGGAACGAACTCACCGGTCGCGTCGACGCCCTGCCCCAGTCGCACGATCCGCATCTCACGGTGGACGTCGCGCAGGCACCCGTCGACCGAGTCGGCGATCAGCAGCCGGATCGAGTTGGTTCCACAGTCGATCGCCGCGATCCGGCTCATGTCCACTGCCCCGGCACCAAGATCCCGGCCTTCTCCAAATCGAGGCCTGGATCGGCGGCCAGCACGGCCAGTGCCGCATCGCCAAGCGGGTTCACCCCACGGCCCTTGGCCAGCGAGTGCGCAATCAGCGCATGCAGGCACTTGACTCGATGCGGCATGCCGCCGGCGGAGAACGTGGTACCCAACGACTCGATCGCGTCTCGCTCGGCCAGATACGACTCGTGCGCGCGTCGGTAGCCGGCAGCAAGATCGGGATCGCGGCGCAGCCACCCGGTCATCTCTGCCATCAGGCCGGTCGACTCCAGCCCGCTCGCTGCGGCGGTCAGCATCGGATGAGTCAGGTAATACAGCGTCGGAAAGGGCGTACCGTCAGGCAGTTTCGGCGCTGTCTTGACGACGCCGGGTTCACCGTTGGGACAGCGGTAGGAGACCTCCAACACTCCTCGCGGCTTACGGCCCAGTTGCCGCTGCATCGCGTCGAGGTCGGCATCCTCAACCACCGGCAGGAAGCGGGGCGGGCGGCGCAGGCGCCGGCGGCGGACGTGGTGGCCCGTGCGGGGCATCGGCAATGGTATGCCACAGTGCCGTGTACCACGGGCTGTCGCTGGGTGTGATTGCCGGCGCGGCGCCCGGCCGGCCGGGAACATCAGCGGTCGGTGGTAGCTGGACCTGGTAGGGAATCTCGCCGGGCATCACGAAACCGAGGCGTTCACGAGCCTGCGCCTTGATGTGAGCCGGGTCGGCCAGCTTGGCCTTCTGCTGCTCCAGTTCAGCGATCTGCTGTCGCAGGGTGGCTTCGATCGCGGCTTGCTGCTTCACTTCGGCGTGCTGTGCGAAGAAGGTGCGCACCGGACCGGCAATGGTCAGCGTCAGCACACACACCACCGCGGCCAGAATCACCGCTCGCCGGGCGGTGAAACCGAGCCGTTGCTGGGAACGCTGCTCCGCCGCGGCAGCGATCGACCGCCTGATGGGTTGCACAACCGGGTCTTGCTGTGCACGCGTCTCATTCGATCCACGACGGAGGGCCGCCGGCCGGGATGAGCGGCCCCGACCGACCCCACCAACCCGTCTCGGCCGAGCCGGGCGGGACGCCGCGGAGCGCCGTTTCAGGTGGGGTCGTTTCGGATCGGGCATCTGGCCGGCTCAGTTCGCTATTTGCCCTCCGGGCCGTAGCGGGGGAACGCCAGATCGCCGGCGTAGCGGGCGGCATCGCCGAGGCTTTCCTCGATTCGCAGCAGCTGGTTGTATTTGGCCACCCGCTCGCTGCGCGCCGGCGCACCGGTCTTGATCTGACCGCTGCTGACCGCCACCGCCAGGTCGGCGATCGTGGTGTCCTCGGTTTCGCCGCTGCGGTGACTGAGCACCGTGCGGTAGCCGTTGTGGTGGGCCAGCGCCACAGCGTCCAGCGTCTCGGTGAGCGTGCCGATCTGGTTGACCTTCACCAGCACCGCGTTTGCTACGCCCTTCTCGATACCGTCCTCGATCCGTTCGGGACTGGTGACAAAGATGTCGTCGCCGACGACCTGCACCCGTTCCCCAAGCTCTGCGGTCAACGCCACCCAGCCGTCCCAGTCACCTTCGAACAGTGGATCTTCCAGAGACACCAGCGGATAGGCGTCGAGCAGCCGGGCGTAGAACTCGGTCATCTGGGCGGCGCTGCGGGTCTGGTTCTCGAAGTTGTAGCCGGAGTCGGTGTGAAACTCGTTGGCCGCAGCGTCGATCGCCAGTGCCACCTCGGTGCCGGGTTTGAACCCTGCCGACTCGATGGCGACGCTGATCAGGTCCAGCGCCGCGGTGGTGCCGGCCACGTCGGGGGCGAAGCCGCCCTCGTCACCCAGCCCGGTGGACAGGCCTTGCTTTTTGAGCACCGACTTCAGCGCGTGATACACCTCTGCACCCCAGCGCAGCGCCTCGGCGAAGTCGGGTGCCCCGATCGGCACCACCAAGAACTCCTGGATGTCGACGCCGGTGTCGGCGTGCGCTCCGCCGTTGAGGATGTTCATCTGCGGCACCGGCAGGATGTGCGCGTTGGGCCCACCCAGATACCGGAACAACGGCAGTTCAGCGGAGTCCGCGGCGGCCTTGGCGACAGCCAGTGAAACACCCACGATCGCGTTGGCGCCCAGCCGGGACT
>NZ_JBYCKY010000325.1:0-21012 GCF_057473605.1 Mycobacterium sp. TH-M82
AACCGCGCCCCGGCGGCCCGATTCTCCGCGCGGGTCGCCGACGTCATCCGATCGACCAACGCCGCCACCTCAATCGTGCTATCGAACATGTCTTCGATCCTAGAGCGGGGGTCCGACATTGATCGGAGCTGGCGCCGGACAGCTGGACACACACACGCCTACCTGACGCCTCTCGACCTCGGCTACTCGACGTTCAAGCAAACCAACGGAGTCCCGCACCCCGAACCCAGCTTTGGGTGCCGGACACCCACCACACGCCTTAGCCTGATGCGATGGTGGAAACGTCCAGCATCTACCTGGCCGCCGCCGAGGGCGGCACCGGCAAGTCCACGATCGCGCTGGGCCTGCTGCAGCTGCTGGTCGCCTCCGCCGGACGGGTGGGGGTGTTCCGGTCGATTGTCCGGTCCGCCGACGAGCCCGATGAGGTGCTGGAGCTGCTGCTCGCGCATGCGACGGTCACCCCCGACGACCACGGCCGGTGCCAGGGTGTGACCTACCAGCAGGTCTATTCCGACCCCGAAGCTGCGCTGAGTGAGATCGTTGTGCGCTTCCACGACATCGCCTGTCAGTGCGACGCTGTGTTGGTCGTCGGCAGCGACTACACCGACGTCGTCAACCCCAGCGAGCTGAGCTTCAACGCCCGGGTCGCGGTGAACCTGGGGGCGCCGCTGTTCCTGGCCATCAACGGCCATGACCGCAGCGCCCAGGCCATCACCGAGATCACCCGACGCTGCTTGGCCGAGGTAAAACGCACCCACGCGCAGCCGGCGGCGGTGATCGCCAACCGGTGCGCCCCCGAGCTCCTGGACGAGGTGACGGCGGCACTGGCCGGCACCGGCCCGCTGGCCTTCGCCGTGCCGGAAGTGGCGCTGCTGGCCGCACCGACGATGGCCGAGCTGTGCCAGGTGCTGGACGGCACGCTGTACAGCGGCGACCCGGAGTTGTTGCGGCGCGAGGCGATGAGCGTGATGGTCGGCGGCATGACCGCCGAGAACATCCTGGAGCGGCTGGTGGAGGGACAGGTGGTGATCGTGCCCGCGGACCGTACCGACGTGCTGCTGGCGCTGGTGACCGCCCACCGGGCGCGAGGTTTCCCGTCGCTGGCCGGGATCATCCTGAACGGGGGGCTGCTACCGCACCCGGCGATCGACAAACTGGTCAAGGGGCTGCAGCCGGTGCTGCCGCTGATCGCCACCCGGCACCGGACCTACCGGACCGCCGAGAAGGTGTCGCACGCCCGCGCCCGGATCACGGCCGACTCGCTGCGCAAGGTCGACACCGCGCTGCAGGTGATGGCCCGCCACACCGACAGTGCCAAACTGCTTGAGCGGATGCGGGTATCGGCCGCAACGGTGGTGACCCCGCAGATGTTCACCTACCGGCTGCTGGAACGCGCCCTGGCCGACCGCCGGCACATCGTCTTGCCGGAGGGCGGTGACGACCGGATCCTGCTGGCCGCCGGGCGATTGCTGGCCCGCGGCATCGTCGATCTGACCATCCTGGGAGTGGAGGCGGAGGTACGCCGTCGCGGCGCCGAGCTGGGCGTCGACCTGTCCGCCGCGCAGGTGCTCGATCCCGACACCAGCGGGTTGTTGGAGTCGTTCGGAGCCGAATACGTGCGGTTGCGCGCACACAAGGGTATGACCGAGGAGCGGGCAGCCGAGATCGTCCGGGACATCTCTTATTTCGGCACCATGATGGTGCATCTGGGCCTCGCCGACGGGATGGTCTCCGGAGCCACCCACACCACCGCGCACACCGTTCGCCCGGCGTTCGAGATCATCAAAACCGCACCCGGGGTGTCGACGGTGTCCAGCGTGTTTTTAATGTGCCTATCCGACCGGGTGCTGGTATTCGGGGACTGCGCGGTGGTGCCCGACCCCACCGTCGAGCAGCTCGCCGACATCGCGATCTCGTCGGTGGCGACCGCGGCGGCGTTCGGCATCGACCCGCGGGTCGCGCTGCTGTCGTACTCCAGCGGCGATTCCGGCGCCGGGGCGGACGTCGACAAAGTCCGCGCCGCAACGCAACTGGTGCACGTGCGCAGACCCGACCTGCTGGTGGACGGGCCGATTCAGTACGACGCCGCGGTCGACCCGGGGGTGGCCGCGGCAAAGATGCCCGGGTCTGCGGTGGCCGGCCGGGCCACGGTGCTGGTGTTCCCGGACCTGAACACCGGCAACAACACCTACAAGGCGGTGCAGCGCAGCGCCGGCGCGATGGCGATCGGGCCGGTGCTGCAGGGCCTGGCCAAACCGGTCAACGACCTGTCCCGGGGTGCTCTGGTCGACGACATCGTCTACACCGTGGCGATCACCGCCATCCAGGCGCAAAAGAGTGCGAGCGCTTGATGAGCGTCTTGACCGGTTTCGTACTGGTACTCAACTCGGGGTCGTCGTCGATCAAGTTCCAGGTCGTCGACCCGGTGGCCGGCACCGCCGCCGTCCCCATCGCCTCCGGCCTGGTGGAGCAGATCGGCGAACAGGGGAGCGGCATCGCCGATCACGCGGATGGACTGCGACGGGCCTATCGGATGCTCGAGGATTCCGGAGCGGACCTGGCGGCGGTGCGGGCAGTGGGACACCGGGTGGTGCACGGCGGCACGCGGTTTCACCGACCGACGCTGATTACCGACGTCGTGTTGGCCGAGATCGAGCGGCTCGCCGAGCTGGCGCCGCTGCACAATCCGGCCAACGCGATCGGTATCAAAGTGGCGCGTGCCGACTTCCCGGACGTCCCGCATGTGGCGGTGTTCGACACCGGTTTCTTCCACTCGCTGCCGGAGGCGGCGGCCACCTACGCGATCGAGAAGAAGGTCGCCGAGGAGTACGGCATCCGCCGGTACGGATTCCACGGCACATCACACCAATACGTTTCGCAACAGGTGGCGGTTGTGCTGGGCCGCGAACTTACCGAGCTGAACACCATTGTGCTGCACCTGGGCAACGGCGCATCCGCGTCGGCGGTGCGCGGCGGGGTGGCGGTCGAGACCTCGATGGGGCTGACCCCGCTGGAAGGCCTGGTGATGGGCACCCGCTGCGGCGACATCGACCCTGGCGTGCTGATACATCTGCACCGCACCGCCGGTATGGGGATGGCCGAACTCGACGAGATGCTGAACCTGCGGTCCGGACTGCAGGGACTGTGCGGGGTCAACGACTTTCGCGAACTGCTCGAGCAGATGGCGACGGGATCTTCATCGGCGGCCCTTGCCTACGACGTCTACATCCATCGGCTGCGCAAATACGTCGGTGCGTATCTGGCGGTGCTGGGCCGGGTCGACGCTATCGCATTCACTGCTGGGGTCGGCGAGAACGTCGCCGCGGTGCGTGAGGACGCGCTGTCGGGTATGAACGGGCTCGGCATCAGCGTCGACCCCGAACGCAACCGCACCGGAAACGGTGCGCGGGTGATCTCGGCCGATGGATCACCGACCACTGTGCTGATGGTGCCGACCAACGAGGAACTGGCGATCGCTCGCGCCGCTTGGGAATTCGTCTAGGTTCAGCCGACCAGTTCGTCGTTGTGCTGGCCGAGGGCGGGCGGCGGGCCGGTCGCCGCCGCGCTGAACGAGCGATAGCGCGCCGGGGTGCGAATCACCGTGACGGCGTCGGTCTCGTCACCGCCGCCGCCGATTCGCAGCGCCAGCTGATTCTCCGCGAACAGCGCGGTGTCGACCACCTGCTTCCAGGTGTAGGCGGGAGACGCCATGAGGCCGTTACCGCGCAACAACTTCACCCACTCGGCGGTGGTCCTGGCGGTCAACGTGGCCTCCAGTTGCGCGGTCATCTCCGGGTAGTTGATCGAGCGGGAACGCTGATCGGCGAACCGCTCGTCGTCGATCAGATCAGGCCGAGCGATGGTGTGGCACAGCGCGGCCCAGTGTTTGGGCACGTAGGCGCTGATGACGATCCAACCGTCGGCGGTTCGGAACGCGTCGGATGGTTGGGTGGCGAAGCCGACGCCTTTGCGCTTTTCGGCGGTCGGGACGGCTTCTGAGGGTTCGGACCGGTTCAGGTGCATCGTCAGCTGGTTGGCCTGTAGCGCCACTGCGACGTCGTACATAGCCACCCGGACCACATCGGCGACACCGTGCCGCTCCCGGTTGAGCAGCGCCGCGAGCACCGCCTGCGCCAGCACGTGACCGCTGGCGTTGTCGACCAGCTGGAACGGGATGATCTGCGGTTTGCCGTCCGGGGTGGGCATCCCGGACGTCATCCCGGCCTCGGCCTGGATCATCAGATCGACTCCGGGCCGCTCGCTGTTCGGGCCGTTTCCGCCGTAGGCCGACAGCCGGGCATAGACGAGTTTCGGGTTGCTGGACTGCAATTCGCCGGGGCCGAGGCCGAACCTTTCCATGACACCGGGCCGGAACGCTTCGAGAACGACGTCGGCGGTGTCGGCCAGGCGCAGCACTCGGCGGCGGGCTTCGGCGGTGGTCAGGTCCACTGCCACCGACTTCTTGCCGCGGTTGTTGGGCAGGAAGTAGGCGGCCAGTGGCGGGCGCCCGGGTAGCACCGAGGTGATATGCCGGCTGGCGTCGCCGATCGGCGCCTCCACCTTGATGACCTCGGCACCCAGGTCGGCCAGCACCTGCCCGGCCAGCGGACCGGCCACGTTCTGAGTGAAGTCGAGAACGCGGAACCCGTCGAGGGGCTTGGGACTGGGGCTGGGGCTGGGGCTGGGGCTGGGGCTGGGGCTGGGACTGTGGTGCATCGTTGCACCCTAACGCGCAGCCCTATCTACATCGGCGAAGCGCATGAAGAAGGCCACCAGGGCGACTACCCGAAATCCTGCTCGGGTTCGGTTTGCTCGTGGTCAGGTTGATCAGGCTCCTCCCGCACGGGCGTATCCGGCTCAGCCTCATCGGTTGCCACTGGCGTCTCGAAGACGCTGATACTGATCCTGGTCGACGGCAGACTTGATCCAGCGCCGGATGTCGTTCAAGCCGGCGATGACCTCCGAGCGCTCTTTTCGTAATCGCTGCACCTCAGCCCGGATGCTTTCGGTGAGCGATTTCGCCTCGCGTTGCGCGGTGGTGAGCACAGCGGACGCCTTGAGACGGGCTTCATGGTCAAGGTTCGCGATACACTTCTCGCCTCATTCCAGGCAGACATCATCCGCTGCTCCATCCGATGCTGAGCTTCCTGTCGGGTGCGAACGTCGATTTCCCACGCCGACTTGATCTGTTGATCCGACGATTCCTGCGCCTCGCGACGTATGCGTTCATCCTCTTCTGCGAGAAGCAGGTATAGCTGGCGACGGCGGCGCTTGGTTTCCTCGATCTGGTAGGTCGACCGGTCGCGCTCCTATCAGGTCACTCCCTACGGCGGTTCCGCGCCGAACCTGGCACGGTCGACGGATCTGACGATTGCAGGTACGCCATGCTGCTCGCGGCCGGTAAAGACATGAGTCAGACCGCACCGGTTCGGACGCGGACCCTACCGACGCACCCACCCCGCGAGGCCGCGGAAACGCCGGCAGTTCTTCAATAGCAGTAAGGAAACTTCTTATATGCCAGGTCAGGTGGTGTTTTCGGCATCGGTGCCGTTACTCTGCGCTGATCTTGGCGATCTGGGCGACGGACGACTTGACCACCGCCTCCGGCAACGGCTGGAAGTGCACCTTGTCCAGGAACGAGGCGTCGTTGCCGTCGGTGACCGCCCAGTGCAGGAACGCCTGCAGCGTCTGCGCGGTGGCGGCGTCCTTCTGGCCGGAGTTGACGATGGCGTATTCGTAGTTGACGATCGGGTACCCGTTGGGTGCGGGTCCGTTGATCAACGAGATCGCCTGGTTCTCCGGGGTTTGGGAAGCGTAGTCGGCGGCGCCGGCCTGAATGCTGTTGGCGTCGGGCAGCAGGTAGTTGCCGGCGGCGTTGGCCAGCTGGGCCTCGCCGAGCCCGTGCTGCTGGGCCTGGTCGAGGAAGCTGATGCCGATGTAGGCGACACAACCGGGGGCTCCGGCGCAACCAGTCACCATGGCGCCGCTGCCGTTTTCGCCGAGGGCGCCCGTAACCGCGGGGAAGTCGACGGTGCGGCCGAAGCCTGCAGACTTGCCCCAACCGTCGGGATCCTGCTTGGACAGATACTGAGTGAACAGGAACGTATCCCCGGAGTCGTCGGAGCGGTACAGCGGCACCACCGGGGTGTCGGGCAGCGTGACGCCGGGGTTGAGCCTGGCAATCTGCGGGTCGTTCCAGGCCTTGATGTTCCCCTGATACATCGCGGCCAGCACCGTCCCGTTGAGCATGAGGTGCTCTTGGACACCGGGCAGGTTGTAGTTGATCTGCTGGGCGGAGACCGCCAGGGCGATGTTCATCAGCCCCGGGTGCTCTTTCATCTCGCCCTCGGACAGGTAGGCGTCCGAGGCGCCGATGTCGACGGCGCCGGCGGCGACCCGAGCGATGCCGGTGCCCGAACCCGTGCCCTGTGCGGTGATGGTGACGTTGGGGTACTTGTCGTGATAGGCCGGACCCCACAGGTTGAACAGCGGGTATAGCAGCGTGCTGCCGGTCTCCGACAGTGCCACGTCCGACGTCGCCGGCGAGGCGGCGGCGCTGCCGCCGCCCGGCACGGGGTTCGACGAACCAGTGGTTGATCTCGAACCGCAGGCGGCTGCAGGCATCACCGCCAGCGCCAACGGCGCGACGGCGGACACGGCCAACAGCTTGCGCAACCGGGTTCTCACGACCTCACCTCCGCATACCGTTCTGAGCCCGCCGCGGCCAGGACCACCGTCGTGACGACGCACCGGGCCGACAGCGTACGCAACGCCCCGGGTCTATCGGGCAATGCTACTTGGGTGCTACTTGGGTGAGTCACCCATCACGATAGGGTCGTGTTCTGTGAAGGTCAGCCGGCGGCGTGTCGCACTGAGCCTGCTGATGGCCGGCGCACTGGTGTTTTCGGCGTGCGGTGGCAACAACAGCAGCAGCCCGGGGTCGTCGGACACCTCATCGGCGTCGGTGACCTGCGCAGGCAAGCGGGGGCTGCATGCCAGCGGCTCGACCGCGCAGGAGAACGCGATCGAGCAGTTCGTCTACGCCTATATCCGGGCGTGCCCCGGCGATACCCTGGACTACAACGCGAACGGCTCCGGTGCCGGGGTGGAGGACTTCGTCAAAAACGAAACCGACCTGGCCGGGTCAGACGTGGCGCTGGACCAGTCGAAGGGCCAGGCGGAGGCACGGTGCGGCTCACCGGCGTGGGATCTACCGACGGTGTTCGGCCCGATCGCGGTCACCTACAACGTCAACGGGGTGGACTCGCTGAACCTGGACGGGCCCACGGTGGCGAAGATCTTCAACGGCGCCATCACCATGTGGAACGACCCGGCGATCGCGGCGCTCAACGCGGGTATCGCCTTGCCCGCCACACCCATTCACGTGGTCTTCCGCCGCGACAAGTCGGGCACCACGGCGAACTTTCAGCAGTATCTCGACGGCGCATCCGACGGCGCCTGGGGCAGGGGCGCCGGCGAGGCGTTCAACGGGGTTGCCGGTGAGGGTGCCGCGGGGAACAACGGCACGTCGGCCGCGCTGCAGAACACCGACGGGTCGATCACCTACAACGAGTGGTCGTTCGCGGTGGGCAAGCAGCTGCACATGGTGCAGATCGTCACGTCGGCGGGCCCCGACCCGGTGGGGATCTCCATCGACTCGGTCGGCAAGACGATCGCTGGGGCCAAGATCTCCGGTCAGGGCGGAGAGGACAATGACCTGGTGCTGGACACCTCGTCGTTCTACAAGCCGACGCTGGCCGGTGCTTATCCGATTGTGCTGGCGACCTACGAGATCGTCTGCTCGAAGTATCGGGACACCGCCACCGGCTCGGCGGTGAAGGCGTTCATGCAGGCCGCGATCGGTCCGGGGCAGGAGGGTCTGGACCAGTACGGGTCCATTCCGCTGCCGGAGTCGCTCAAATCGAGGCTGTTGACGGCGGTGAATGCGATCTCGTGATCGGCGGTGCGGGCAACGAGCCGGATTCGCGAGAGGGGTCGCGGTTCGGCCCGTATCAACTGGTGCGGCTGCTGGGCCGCGGCGGGATGGGCGCGGTCTATGAGGCTCAGCGCATCACCGACACCCACGGCCACTGCGTCGTGGCGGTCAAGCTGATCTCGGAGCGGTTCTCCGGCAGTCCGGTGTTCCGCCTGCGGATGCAGCGCGAGGTGGAGGTCACGGGGCTGCTGACCGAGCCGCATCTGGTGCCCATGCACGCCTACGGCGAGGTCGACGGCACGGTGTATGTGGAGATGCGGTTGATCGACGGCATCGATCTCGCGGCGCTGCTGGGGCGTTTCGGGCCGTTGAGCCCGGCACGGGCGGTGGCCATCGTGGCCCAGATCGCCGCCGCGTTGGACGCCGCACACCAGGCCGGTGTGATACACCGCGATGTCAAACCGGAGAACATCCTGGTCACCGACCGTGACGGTGGTGACTTCGCCCACCTGACGGATCTGGGCATCGCCCGCGCCGCCGCCGATCCGGGGCTGACCCAGGCCGGGACCGCGGTCGAGGCCTTGGACTACATGGCTCCGGAGCGGTTCACCGGCGACATCGTCACCCACCGCTCCGACGTCTACGCGCTGGCCGGTGTGTTGTCGCAGTGTTTGACCGGGTCGCCCCCGTATCCCGCCGACAGTGTCGAACAGGCGCTGACCGCACATCTGAGCGCGTCGCCGCCGAGACCCAGCCAGTTGCTGCCCGGGCGGGTACCGGAGGCCTTCGACGAGGTGATCGCCAAGGGCATGGCCAAAAAACCGGCGGATCGCTATCGCAGCGCCGGTGAGCTGGCCGCCGCCGCCCGGGCCGCGTTAGCTGAATCTGAGCCGGGGTCTGAACCCGATAGGAGAGACAAGGCGGTATCCGAGCTGGCCGGTGCCACCACGGCTTTGGTTCACCCGGTGCCGCAGATGTCTGCGCCGTGGCGCAAGCGCAAGCCTGTCTTGCTCGGCGCCGCGGCGCTCGTTGCCGTCGTCGTCGCCGGGGTCGGATACCTGGGCACCCGGCCGTCGCACGCCTCGTCGGTGGCGGCGCCCGCGCAGATGGTGCTGCCGTTCACCGGCCTTGCCTACCGCCTCTCCCCGGGCGGGGTGGCGGTCGACGCCGACGGCACAGTGTATGTCACCAGTCAGGGTATGAGTGGCCACGTGCTGAAGTTACCGGCCGGATCGACCCAACCGACCGTGCTGCCGTTCACCGGCCTGCACGAACCACAGGGGGTGGCGGTGGACAGTGGCGGCTCGGTGTACGTCGCCGACTTCGGTGATCGGGTGGTGAAGCTGGCGGCGGGGTCGGAAAGCCAAGCGGTGCTGCCGTTCAGCGGTCTGGACAACCCGCAGGGGGTGGCGGTGGACTCCGACGGCAACGTCTACGTCGCCGACCGGGACAACGACCGGGTGGTGAAGCTGGCGGCCGGCTCGAACGCCCAGATGGTGTTGCCGTTCGGTGGCCTCGACCACCCGCACGGTGTGGCGGTGGACAGCGCCGGCAGTGTCTACGTCACCGACACCGGCAACGACAGGGTGCTCAAACTGGTGCAGGGATCGGCCGTCCCGGCTGTCCCGGTTGCGCTGCCGCTCACCGGTATCGCCATGCCCTGGGGTGTTTCGGTGGATAATGCCGGCACTGTCTATGTCACCGAACGCGACACCAACAAGGTGGTGAGGTCGGCGGTCGGGTCGGCGATCCCGTCCGTGGTGCCGTTCACCGGCCTCAACACCCCGCTGGCCGTGGCGGTGGACAAGGACGCGAAAAACGGGCGGGACGAACAGATCTATGTCGCCGACCGCGGCAACAACCGGGTGGTGAAGCTCGCGACGCAGTAGTGGTTGTCGGCGATCGAGCCTTCGCCGTCTGCCTGGGCGGGACCGGTAATCCGCCGTCGGCCAGTAGTTGACGCAGTTGGATACGCACCGAGTGCCAGCCGCGGTCGTCCAGACGGTTGGCGGTAGCATCTTCGGGGTGTCTGGTCCCGTACTCGGTCCGGTCGACGGCCCGGCTGGTTTAGTCGACCGCCCGGCCGGTTTGGTCGACGGTGCTGGCTGTGTGGTGTCGGGTCATGCGCACCCGGTACGGGACGGCGACTGGCAGCGTGCCGCGCAGTGGGCGCGCCGGTTGGCCTGGTTCAGCCTGCTGCTGGTGGCCGTGGAAGGCTCGGTGGGCCTGTGGCAGGGCCTGGCCGCCGGGTCGATCGCGTTGACCGGCTGGGCGCTGGGCAGCATTCCCGAGTGGTTGGCTGCAGCGGTGGTGATCTGGCGCTTCACCGGTGCGCGCACCCTGTCCGAGACCGCCGAGCGACGGGCCCAGATCGGCGTGGCGGTGTCGTTTTGGCTGACCGCCCCCTATATCGGCGCCGAATCCGCGCATCATCTGTTCGCCGGGCAGCGTGCCGAGGGCAGCGTGCTCGGCGTCGCGGTGACCGCGGCGGCGGTGGTGGTCATGCCGGTCCTGGGCCGTACGCAGCGGCGGCTCGGTGCCCGGCTGGTATCGGCAGCCACCGCGGGTGAGGGCGTGCAGAACTATCTGTGCGCAATTCAGGCCGCCGCGGTGTTGATGGGGCTGGTGGTCACCGCCGACTGGCCGGGTGGCTGGTGGCTGGACCCGGTGATCGGGCTGGGGGTGGCCGGGGCCGCGGTGTGGCAGGGCTTCCGGTCGTGGCGCGGCGAGGGCTGCGGCTGCTGAGTCAATTCAGCCGGTAGCGGATCAGCCGGGAACTGTTGGCCACCACCGCAACCGACGACGCATTGTGCAAAATCGCAGCGAGCACCGGCGACAACGCGCCGCCGGCGCCGATGACCAGCCCGGCAGCGTTGACCGCAATCGACATGCCGTAGTTCTCCCGGATGACGTCGACCGCGCGACTGCCCAGATCCCGGACGTCGAGCAGTCGTTGCAGGTCATCGTTGGCCAGCGCGACATCGGCGGTCTCCACGGCCACGTCGGTGCCGGCCAGCCCCATGGCGATCCCGATGTCGGCCGCCGCCAGTGCGGGAGCGTCGTTGACGCCGTCGCCGACCATGCCGACCACGTAGCCGCCGTCTTGCAGCTCGCGGACCACGTCCAGCTTGTCGTCCGGCAGCACTTCGGCGCGCCACTCGTCGATGCCGAGCTCGGCGGCGACCGCCGAGGCGATCTCCGGATGGTCACCGGTCAACATGACGATGCGGCGTACTCCGCTGTAGCGCAACTTCTTCAACACGTCCGCCGCCTCCCGCCGGACCTCGTCGCGCAGGCTGACCAAGCCGACCAGGGTGCCGTCCACTGCCAGCAACAGTGGGGTCTCGGCCTGCCGGCGCAGCTTTTCCACCCAGCCGGCGGCCTCCTCGGAGACCTCGATGTGCTCACTGCTCAGCAGCGACGGGCTTCCCAGCAGCAGCGTCCGCCCGTCGGCCCAGGTGCGCATGCCCAGGCCGACCAGCACCTCGCACTCCTCGTGCGGCGGAATGCTGATATGGCGTTCCTCGGTCGACCGGATCACCGCTTCGGCCAGCGGATGCCGGGAGTGGATCTCCGAGCTGGCCGCATAGGCCAGCACCTGCTCTGGTTCCCAATCCTTGTGTAGAGCAACGATGTTGGTGACCATTGGGCGGCCGACGGTCAGGGTTCCGGTTTTGTCGAACACAATGGCATCGACTCGTCCTGCCTGTTCCAGGTGCGAGCCGCCCTTGATCAGAATGCCGCGACGGGCCCCATTGCCGATCGCGGCGCTGATCGCGGTCGGGGTGGCCAGGCCGACCGCGCACGGGCAGGCGATCAGCAGCATGGTCATCGCGCGGCGAGCGTTCCCGGTGACCGCCAGCGTCAGCGCCGAGACGATAAACGAGGTGGGCACGAAGCGGCGGGAGAAGTTCTCGCCGACGGTCTGAATCGGTGCCCGGTCGTGGTGAGCCTCTTCGACGCGGGTGATGATGCGCCCGATGACGGTCTGGCTGCCCACCGCGGTGGCGCGCACCACCAACCGGCCCCGCATCACCACCGAGCCGGCGTGCACGTGGGCGCCGGCGGTGACGCTGACCGGCAGGGTTTCCCCGGTGATTGCCGACCGGTCGACGATCGCGCCGCCCTCGACCACCTCGCCGTCGACCGAGAGCGCCACGTGGTCGTGGACCAGCACCTCGTCGCCGATCTGCACGCTGTCGATGGGCACCTGAACCTCGACGCCGTCGCTGCGGATCCAGGCGGTGTCCTGGCTGCCGCGCAGCAGCTCGGAGATGGCCCGCCGGGTTCGCCGCAGCGTCAGTTCCTGCAGGAATTCGCCGATGTTGAGCAGCCACAGCACGGTCAGCGCCACCACGTTCTCGCGCAGCACCAGGCTGGCCACCGTCGCCGTCGACACCAACGCGTCGGTACCGGCGCGGCCACTGCGGATCGAACCCAGCGCCCCGCGCAGGAACGGATAACCGGTGAAGATGGTGACCCCGGTGGCGGCGACCCGGCCGCCAGCCCGCAGCAGCGGCGGACGGGCCAACACGTAGCGGCGAATTCCCAGCAGGGCCAGCGCCGCCCCGCCGATCACCATGCGCAGCACCTCGGCGTTGCCGATGTCGGACGAATGCGGTGCACGGGCCGGGATCAGCTCGGACGGGGTGTGAGCGGCCGCGCCGAGGGCGGCCAGCACGGCCGGACGATCGCAGCGTTTCGGTGAGTACCACACCACCACCGATCCGGTCCGGGGATAGGCGTGCACCGCCCGCACCCCGGCCTCCCGGGAGACGGCCTCCTCGACGGCCACCGCGCGCCGCGCATCGGCGCGCACCCAAGCGACGTGCAGCCGCATCCGTCCGGCAGCGTCGGCAATCACCGCCGGCACAGCCCGGATGTCGGTCGTCACGCGATCAATGCTCGTTGTCGTGGACGTCACCCGTCACCGGAGCGGGCACCTCCTCGCCGATGCGCTCCCGGGCCTCGGCGACCACGTCGGAGACCTTCAGCCGGCCCGATTCAGCGGCCTCCTCGGCGCGGCGGGTCCCGCGCAGGCTCCATTCGGCGGCCGTCACCGCGGCCTGATGCAGCGGAGCCTTGTCCAGCGCCTTGCGCAGTAGTTCGTAGGCGCTCACCCCTACCAGCCCGGTGAGCACTGCGGCGCCCGCCTTCGTCAACAGCGCGTATACCATCGGTGATCCCTCATTCCCTCTCGTCCGAACAAAACCATCATCACATTAGCATATTGGCATGTATCCGCAAAGTTGCAGTACAGACGGTCAGTCCAGCGTCCGGGTCACCTTCTCGGTGGCCATCCGGCGCTGCGTCGCTGCCGGGTCGGGATGGGCCACCTGCACCAGCGACGCGCCGACCGCCAGCAGCGACAACAGGTCGTTCACCAGCTCGTCGGGCGTCGTCCACGCTGCGGTGGAGAGAATCCGGTCGGCCGAGGTCAGTCCGCGTGCGGCCGCCGACCGTTGACAGGCCGCCAGCAGGTCGTCGACGGATCGGCCGGCCAGCGCGGGGCCGGGACGGCGTTCGGGGTCGATGTGGTCGCCGTGCACCCGCACCGCCGTGGCGTAGTCGGTGACCCCGACCGGCAGATCGGTGGCCGGCCGGCCGAACGGGTCCAGTGACAGCACCGCCACCTCGCCGGTCCCGGCGATCTTCGAGGCCTCGGCGAGCCGGTCGGCGGTGCACAAGGCGATGTCGCCGGGTCCGCTGAGCACCACTTCGGCACCGATCCACCATGCCCCGAACAGCACCGCCGCGGTCTGCCAGTGCGCCGGCAGCAGCATTGCGACGCGACTGTCCGGCCCGGCGCCGAGTTCGTCGCGCAGCAGGTTGCCGGTTTTGGCGGCCCAGTTCGCCAGCGTCGCCGCCGACAATTCGATGCGTTCACCGGTGGCGTCGTCGTAGTAGGTGATCCGCGGGCCGACCGGGTCGGCGCGCAGCAGGGGATTCAGGATTGCCTGGCTCAGGGTTCGGGGGCTTGCGGCGTCAGTCGACACACTCGGGATTGTCCGACCCCGCGGTGAGGACGGGCGAGGCGGGGGGAGCGGCGTCGGCTTCGCCGGCGCCCGGTGAGCCGCTCGGGATGCCGGGGCCGTCGAGTCCGGATCCGGGGCCGGTGTAGTCGTTGGCCAGCAGCACCCGCACCGATCCGAGCGGTACCGACGCGTCGGGGACCACCGGCAGGCCGCCCAGGTCCCTGGCTACCGCCTGCGCGCCGAGGTCGTCGACCTTGCGGGCAAGCACCTGGCTGCCGGTCACGTGCCCGGCATCGTTATTGCCGACAGCACCGATGGTGAATCCCTTGGCGCTCAACACGTCTGACACGGCGGCCGCCAGTCCGTTGACGTCGGTGTCGTTGAGGACGGTGGCGGTGGTCTTCTCCGGGGTGTAGGCAAGCTGCTCGGTCTTGCCTTCGGCCTGGTCGTGCAGCAGGCCGGCGACCCAATCGGCGACCTGGCCCGAATCGATCCGCACGACGCTCTGCATGCCGTCGTCGCTCCACCCGGACTCTTCGAGCACCGGGATGGTGGCGAAGGCGACACTGCCGGCGGCCAGCTTCTGCAGCTGTTTGATGAAGTCGATGGCGTCCCAGCCGGTGGACAGCACCACCGACCGCTGGACCGCCTGCTGCAGGCGCGCCAGGGTGCCCGGGCTGGACAGCGTCTTGCCGGAGATGACCTTATGCGCCAGTGAGGCCATCACCGCCTGCTGGCGGCGCACCCGGTCCAGGTCGCCGTGCGGAAGTTCGTGGCGCTGCCGGACGAAGCTCAGCGCCTGCGGGCCGGACAGCGCCTGCCAGCCACCCGGAAAGTCCGCACCCGAAAGTTGTTCGTACACCGGCTCTTTGAGACAGACATCGACGCCGCCGAGGGCATCGGTGATCAACGCGAAACCGAGCAGGCCGATCTCGGCGTAGTGGTCGACGGTGACGCCGGTCAGGTCGGCGACGGTCTTGATCAGCGCTTCGCGGCCCGCCTCGGTGCCGCGTGCCTCCGCCTCGACGGGCACTACGCCCGACTGGACCAGGTGGGCGCGGGTGTCTTCTCTGACCTGGCCGTAGACGCCGTTGATTTTGGTCTTGCCCAGGCCCGGTGCCTCTACGTAGGAGTCTCGGGGGATAGAGATCGCGGTGGCCGAGCGCCCGTTGTTGGGGATGCGGACCAGGATGATGGTGTCGGTGTTGGTGGCCTCGTCGTCGCCGGCCCGCAGCGTGGCCAGCTCGTCAGGGGTCAGCGGGTTGCCGTGGGCGTCGGTGCGGCTGTCCAGGCCGACCAGCAGGATGTCGACCGCGCCGTCCGCGCTGCCGTGGCCCAGCAGCGGCGTAGAGATATGGAAGATGCCGTCCTCGAATGATCGGATCTGGCTCCACGCCACCCCGGTGCCGCCGACGACCGCCACGGCGGCGACCGTCGCAACCACGCGAGCCACACGTTGCACAGGAGGCACTTCCATTACTTCAGGCTACTTGCGGTGGAGGCATTTCACGGGTAGCCGGTTCGGCGTGCCAGACTCAACGGGTGCCCAACAGGATCGTCATCACCGGCGGCGGCGGCCAGGTCGGCAGCGTACTGGCGGCTCGGGCCGCAGGTGAGGGCCGGGAGGTGCTGGCGCTGACGTCGGCGCAGTGGGACGTCACCGACGCCAGGGATGCTGAAGCTGCCCGGCGGATCGTGCGCCCCGGCGACGTGGTGGTCAACTGCGCCGCCTACACCGACGTCGACGGCGCCGAGTCCGACGAGCAGGTCGCGTACGCGGTGAACGCGACCGGTCCGCGCTACGTCGCCGAGGCGTGCGCGGCCGCGGGCGCACGGCTGATCCACATCTCGACCGACTACGTGTTCAGTGGCGTGTTCAGCGGCGACTCCGGCGGCGGGGAGCCGCACCCCTACGAACCCGGCGATGCGACCGGGCCGCTGAGTGTCTACGGGCGCACCAAACTCGCCGGCGAGGAAGCCGTCCTCGTCGCGGCACCGGATGCCACGGTGGTGCGCACCGCCTGGGTCTACACCGGGGCGGACGGCAACGACTTCGTCGCGGCCATGCGCAGGCTGGCCGATGCCGGAAACATCGTCGATGTGGTCGACGACCAGACCGGGTCGCCGACCTACGTCGCCGATCTGGCGGGCGCGCTGCTGCAGGTGGCCGACCGGCGGGTCGGCGCGCGGGTGCTGCATGCGGCCAACCGGGGCGCGGTGAGCCGCTACGAGCAGGCCCGCGCGGTGTTCGCGGAGGTCGGGGCGGATCCGGGGCGGGTGCGTCCGGTCAGTAGCGCGGACAGGCCCCGCCCGGCGGCCCGGCCGCGTTACTCCGCGCTGTCTGGCGCCGATTCGGCACGGGCGGGCCTGACGCCACTGCGCGGGTGGCGTGAGGCACTGGTCGAAGCGCTGCGGATTGGTCGGTAACCTCTAGCGCGTGAGCGAGACCCTGCCGGTGGTGACCGTGACCTATTCGCCGGGTTCGCACCTGGACCGTTTCCTGGCGTCGCTGTCGCTGGCCACCGAGAAGCCGGTGCGGGTGCTGCTGGCCGACAATGGTTCCGCCGACGGTGCGCCGCAGGAGGCGGTACGGCGCTATCCCGACGTGCGGCTGTTCGCCACCGGGGCCAACCTGGGCTACGGGGGGGCGGTCAACCGCGGCGTGGCCCAGCTCGGGCGGGAGAACTCGGAGGCCGGCGAGCACGGTGAGTTTTTTGTCGTGGCCAACCCGGACGTGCAGTGGGGTCCCGGCAGCATCGATGCGCTGCTGGACGCGGCGGCGCGGTGGCCACACGCGGCAGCACTGGGGCCACTGATCCGGGAGCCGGACGGTTCGGTGTACCCGTCGGCACGTCACCTTCCCAGCCTGATCCGCGGGGGCATGCACGCCATGGTCGGCCCGCTGTGGCCGACCAATCCGTGGACGGCGGCCTATCGCCAGGAGCGGCTGGAGCCCAGCGAGCGTCCGGTGGGGTGGCTGTCCGGGTCGTGTCTGCTGGTGCGCCGCGCCGCTTTCGACGCGATCGGCGGCTTCGATGAGCGCTACTTCATGTACATGGAGGACGTCGACCTGGGCGATCGGCTCGGCAGAGCGGGCTGGCTGAACGTCTACGTGCCGTCCGCCGAGGTGCTGCACCACAAGGGCCACGCCACCGGCCGCGATCCGGCCGGCAATCTGCTCGCCCATCACCGGAGCACCTACACCTATCTCGCCGATCGCCACACGGGCTGGTGGCGCGCTCCGCTGCGCTGGACGATGCGGGGCGCGCTGGCGGTGCGGGCGCGCCTGGCGGTGCGCAGCTCCCGGCGGAAACCGACCAAAGGGTTACGGTGACATCATTGGCGCAGGTCGATGCGGTGGTCCTGGTCGGCGGCAAGGGCACCCGGCTGCGGCCGCTGACGCTGTCGGTACCCAAGCCGATGTTGCCGGTCGCGGGGCTGCCCTTTGTGACCCACCTGTTGTCGCGTCTTGCCGCGGCCGGTATCGAGCACGTGGTGCTGGGCACGTCGTATCGACCCGGCGTCTTCTCCGAGGAGTTCGGTGACGGAGCCAAGCTGGGGCTTCAGATCGAGTACGTGACCGAGGAGCAGTCGCTGGGCACCGGGGGAGCCATCGCCAACGTCGCGGGCAAGCTGCGCCACGATACGGCGCTGGTGTTCAACGGCGATGTGCTCTCCGGGTCCGACCTTTCTGCGCTGCTGGCCTATCACCGTGACCAGGCAGCCGATCTGACCCTGCATCTGGTGCGGGTCGGCGACCCGCGGGCGTTCGGCTGCGTACCCACTGAAGACGGCAGGGTCACCGCGTTTCTGGAGAAGACGCAGGATCCGCCGAGCGATCAGATCAACGCCGGCTGCTATGTGATGTCGCGTGAGGTGCTCGACCGCATCCCGGTGGGCCGGGAGGTCTCGGTGGAGCGCGAGGTATTCCCGGCGTTGTTGTCCGACGGTGTGAAGGTGTGCGGGTACGTCGACGCAAGCTACTGGCGCGACATGGGCTCCCCGGAGGACTTCGTGCGCGGGTCGGCCGATCTGGTGCGCGGCATCGCGCCGTCGCCGGCGCTGAGCGGACACAGGGGTGAGGCGCTGGTGCACGACAGCGCGGCGGTGGCGCCGGACGCGGTGCTGATCGGCGGCACGGTCGTCGGGCGGGGTGCGGAGATCGGTCCCGGTTCGCGATTGGACGGCGCGGTCATCTTCGACGGCGTGCGGGTCGAGGCCGGCAGTGTGATCGAGCGGTCGATCATCGGGTTCGGCGCCCGGATCGGCCCACGGGCATTGATCCGCGACGGCGTCATCGGCGACGGCGCCGACATCGGCGCGCGCTGCGAGTTGCTGCGCGGGGCGCGGGTCTGGCCCGGGGTTTGCATTCCCGACGGCGGAATCCGGTATTCGTCGGACGTGTGAGCCCGGCGGGTGTCGACGTCATCGGCGCAGGCAGTTAATATCTCTGCCCACACAGGTCGGTGTCGGCAAGCGGCGCCACGAAGGTCGAGGGTGCGCTATGGCATCGATTCATTTCATCTCAGGGCTGCCGCGATCGGGGTCGACGCTGTTGGCTGCGCTGCTGCGGCAGAACCCGAGGTTTGAAGCCGGGATGTCGGGTCCGCTGGCCGGACTGTTCGGTGCGCTGCTGCACGAGATGAGCGCCCGCAACGAGTTTTCGGTGTTCCTCGACGACGTCAAACGCGAGCGTATCCTGCACGGGTTGTTCGACAACTACTACGCGAACTGCCCCGAGGAGGTGGTCTTCGACACCAGCCGCGGCTGGTGTGCGCGGATGCCGGCGATCGCGCGGCTGTTCCCGGCCGCGAAGGTACTTGCCTGCGTGCGGGAGTTGCCGTGGGTGATCGACAGCATCGAGCGGCTGATCCAGTGCAACGTGTTCACTCCGTCGTCGATCTTCAACTTCTCCGCCGGCGGCACGGTCTATACCCGCGCCAACGGGGTCGCGTCGCAGGACGGCATGGTGGGTGGGCCCTATGATGCGCTCAAGCAGGCCTGTTACGGCGCGCAGCGCGACCGGTTACTGCTGGTGCAGTATGAGACGCTGACCGCCGACCCGGCCAAGACGATGGCGGCGATCTACGACTTCATCGGCGAGCCGATGTTTGACCACGACTTCGACCACGTCGACTACGACGTGACCGGGTTCGACGAGCGGGCCGGCACGCCCGGCTTACACACCGTGCGCGCTGTGGTGCAGGCCGAGCCGCGGGAGAGCCTGCTGCCGCCGGATCTGTTCAACCGGTTCGTCAACGACGCGTTCTGGCGCGACCCGGCGAATATACCTGCCGGTTTGCGGGTGTTGTGAGGCATGCGCGGGTGATCAGGTAGGCCAGCGCATGGTCGGCGCCGTCGGGCAGCGCGTCGATCGGCCACCAGCGCAGATCCACCGACTCGTCGCTGATGCCGGTCTGCGCGCGGGCCGGCGCGTGTGCGACGAACTGCAGGTCCAGGTGGCGGGTCGGCACACCCAGCGAGCAGGTCACCGGGTGTACGTGAACCGCCGCCAGGTGCGGGTCGACGCGCAGGTCGGCGATGCCGGATTCCTCGGTGGCCTCTCGCAGGGCGGCGGCAACGACGTCGGTGTCGGTGTCCTCGCAGTGCCCGCCAAGCTGCACCCAGCGGCCCAGGCGGGGGTGCAGGGTCAGCAGCACCCGGTGGCCGGTGTGGTCGAGCACCAGAGCCGAGGCGGTGACATGGCCCGGTTCGCAGTCGCGGGTGCAGGCATCGGCGCGGGCGTGGATGAAGGCCAGCACCGCGTGCCGAAGCGAGTCCTGGGCGGCATCCGGTGCATGCCAGTCGGACAGGATCGCGATCGCGGAGTCCCGAACCCTCACTTGCGCACCAGCAGATCATCGAGCGGCATCGTGGATCGCAGCTGCTGTGGCTCGTGTGGATAGCCGATCGCGATGGCGCCCAACGGCTCCCAGCCATCCGGCAGGTCCAGTTGGGCCCGTACCAGGTCGGCGGCGAAGATGGTGGATCCGATCCAGCAGCTGCCCACCCCGCGCACGGCCAGCGCCACCAGCAGCGCCTGCACCGCGGCACCGACCGCCACGGTGAACATGGTGTGCTCGGCGTCGGTGCGGGCAGCATCAGGATAGTGGTGCGCGCCATCGGGTACCATCATCGGGATAACGACTTCCGGTGCCTCGTAGAGGATCTGGCCGCGTGACACTCGACGCTGCACGGCATCGGCGGGCTTGCCGTCGCCGGTGAGGTCGGCACGCCACTTGTCGCGCATCGCATCCAGCAGGCGGGTGCGCGTGGCGGCATCCTGCAGCCAGACGAACCGTACCGGCCGGGTGTGGTGCGGTGCCGGGGCGGTCAACGCCTCGGCGACGGCGGCTTCGATCAGGTGCGGCGGCACCGGTTCACCGGTGAACCGACGCACCGACCGGCGCAGCAGTTGCGCCTGCCGGCGGCCCAGGTCAACAGCTTCGGCGGTGCCGAGCCAGAACAAATCCTCGGTGCCGGCCCGCACCAGATCTCGCGCGGTCGACCCGTCCCAGTCGGCACCAAGGCCGCGCACCACCGCCACCGGAATCCCGGTGAGCTTGCCCTTGACCAGGTCGGCGGCCGCGGCGATTTCGTCGGCGACAGCGATTTCGGTGACCACCAGCTCGTTGCCGTGGGTGTCGAGGGCGCCGGCGTAGGAATGCAGCACAGCCAGGCCGGCGACACCGATCGCGACGTCGATCTGCCCGTTGCGCCAGGCGCGGCCCATCGTGTCGGTGATCAGTACCGCCGCTCGAACGCCGAGCCGTTCGGCCAGCCCGGCGCGCAGCGCGGCGGCGCTGGCGTCGGGGTCGACAGGCAACAGCGCCAGCTCGTCCGCGCCGACATTGGAGCCGTCCACCCCTGCCGCCGCCTGGATCAGCCCAAGCCGGTTCTCGGTGATCAACGTGCGGCCCTTGCGCGCCAATACGCGCACAGCCTCGCGATCGACCAGGCTGCGGCGCAGCGTGTCTCGCGCATCGGCATCGGTGGGTGCAGCAGCGATGCGGCCCTCGCACTTGGACACCACCTTGCTGGTGACCACCACAACGTCGCCGTCACGCAGCCACGGTGCGGCCGAAGCGACTGCGCCGGAAA
>NZ_JBYCKY010000326.1:0-2533 GCF_057473605.1 Mycobacterium sp. TH-M82
CGGGCAGCCACACCCCGGTCGGCGAGGCGTCGCTGTACGTCGACGACACCGTGGTCGCGACACTTCCGGAGATGATCACCCAACCGGGTGCGTTCGCGCTGGCCGGCGGTGGGGTGAGCGTCGGGCGCAATACCGGGCAGGCGGTGTCGTCGGCGTACACGGCGCCGTTCCCGTTCACCGGCGGCGTTATCGCCGACGTCACCGTCGACCTCAGCGGTGAGCCCTACGTCGACGTGGAAAAGGCACTGGCGGCGGTGTTTTCGCGGGACTGACGCATGCTGACCGAGCTGGTTCGGCTGCCGGGCGGGGCATATCGGATGGGATCGACCAGCTTTTATCCCGAAGAGGCCCCGATCCACACCGTGACGCTGGCCGCGTTCGCGGTGGAGCGCCATCCGGTCACCAACGCGCAGTTCGCCGAATTCGTCACGGAAACCGCCTATCTCACCGTTGCCGAGCGACCGATCGACCCGGCGCTGTATCCCGGAGTGGCGGATGACGATCTAGGGCCCGGCGGTCTGGTTTTCACGCCGACCAGCGGTCCGGTGGACCTGGCCGACTGGCGGCAGTGGTGGCGGTGGGTGCCCGGGGCCAATTGGCGGCACCCGTTCGGCCCGGGCAGCGATATCACGGACAGAGCCGATCACCCGGTGGTGCAGGTGGCCTACCCCGACGCCGCGGCCTACGCCCGGTGGGCGGGGCGACGGCTGCCGACAGAGGCTGAGTGGGAATACGCGGCCCGGGCTGAAACGGCCGCCACCTACCCGTGGGGGGAGCAGGAGCATCCCGGCGGGCAACTGATGGCCAACACCTGGCAGGGCCGCTTCCCGTACCGCAACGACGGTGCGCTCGGTTGGATGGGAACATCACCGGTCGGGACTTTTCCACCCAACGGATTCGGCCTTGTCGACATGATCGGCAACGTCTGGGAGTGGACGACCACCAGGTTCTCCCCCCACCACCGGCTGGAGCAGTCACCCGGGTCCTGCTGCACACCCATCGGGCCCGCCGATCCGGCCGTCAGCCAGACCCTCAAGGGCGGTTCGCACCTGTGCGCGCCGGAGTACTGCCATCGTTACCGGCCGGCCGCGCGGTCGCCGCAGTCGCAGGACAGCGCCACCACCCACATCGGGTTTCGGTGCGTGGCCGACGTGTCGTAGTACCGTGGCTGGGGCGTGCCGATGGCAGCCCCGGACGAGGTCGCCGTACCGAGTGCTTCAACCGACCGCAGCCGTCTTGTGCCGGGTCGGCAGCGACCGCCGCGCCCCGTCCACGCGGTTAGCGGTTCACGTGTGACATGTCCGGGTAACGATCCCCGGCGGCCGCGCCGACGGGCACGGCCTCATCGAGGCGGGCGCGATCCTTGCTGGACAAGACGATCTCCGCTGCCGCAACGTTCTCCTCCAGGTAGGAGCGTCGCTTGGTTCCCGGGATCGCGACGACGTCCTCGCCGGCGCCGAGCACCCATGCGAGGGCAAGCTGACCCGGCGTGCAATGGTGCTCGCGTGCGATCGCCCTGACGTGCTCCACCAGCTGCAGGTTGCGGTCGAAGTTCGCGCCCTGGAAGCGCGGACTGTGCATGCGGGAGTCGTCGTCGGCGAGGTTGGCGGGCTTGATGATCGCGCCGGTGAGAAATCCCCGGCCCAGTGGGCTGTAGGCGACCAGGCCGATCCCCAGCTCGCGGAGTGTCGGCAGGATGTCCTGCTCGACGTCGCGGGTCCACAGCGAGTACTCGCTCTGCAGCGCCGAGATCGGGTGCACGGCGTGCGCGCGGCGGATCGTCTCGGCGGAGGCCTCCGAGAGCCCCAGGTATCGGACCTTGCCGGTGGCGACCAGCTCGCTCATCGCGCCCACGGTCTCCTCGATCGGAACCCGGGGGTCGACCCGGTGCTGGTAGTAAAGGTCGATGTGGTCGACTCCCAACCGCCGCAACGAGGCGTCACAGCAGTCGTGGACGTAATCCGGGTGGCCGTTGACACCGCGGGCGGTGGGGTTGTTCGGGTCACGCACGATGCCGAACTTGGTCGCCAGGACCAGGTCGTCGCGCCGGCCGGCGATCGCCCGGCCGACCAGCACCTCGTTCGTGTGCGGCCCATACATGTCGGCGGTGTCGAACAACGTGACCCCCAACTCGAGTGCGCGGTGAATCGTGGCGATCGACTCGTCGTCGTCACCCTGCCCGTAGAACTCGGACATCCCCATGCAGCCGAGGCCCTCTGCCGCGACCTCCAAACCCTGCATTCCCAGCCGGCGCAGCTCCATGCCGGCGACGCTAGCACGCCGCCTCGGCGTGAATTTGGCGCTGAGCAGGTCCTCACCTAGACTCTAGGGGTTGCCGTGGGCAGACCTCGGCCGGCTTCGCCAGGTGAACGTCGGCCCTGCGTGCCCTTCGGCGACGAAGACCGTGCACGTTCGCGCTTGTCCGGCTCAGGTGTCCGCGCCTGCAACCACGTTGAGGAGATCTGGTGATTCAGCAGGAATCGCGGCTGAAGGTCGCCGACAACACCGGCGCCAAGGAGATCTTGTGCATCCG
>NZ_JBYCKY010000327.1:0-1510 GCF_057473605.1 Mycobacterium sp. TH-M82
GGTTGCTGTTGTGGGCTTCGGTGGTTGGGTTCAGGCGTGTGGTGTCGTACATTGCCGGGCCGCTGGCGACGGTGTCGGTGAGCAGGTAGCGGCCGGCCTCGGGTGTGCGGCGCGCCTCGTTTTCGGCGGCGCAGGTGCCGGTGAGTTTGAGTGCGTCGGCGAGGTTGATGCCGACTTGGATTACGTGGGGTTCGGCGTCGAGTACCGCGATCAGGCGGGTGATGTAGTTGTCGGGGGCGAAGAACTGCCAGCCTGCGCCGAGGTGTAGCCAGAACCGTCCGTGGATCTGGGTGCGCAGCTGCGCGAGTTGGGGGGCGGGTTTGGCGCTGGATTTGCGGCGGGCGAAGGTGAGGAATCCGTAGCGTTTGCGCAGTGTGGCGCGGTCGGGGGCGGACAGGCCGGCGTCAAGCACCAGGAAGCGCCCGACGCGGGAGACATCGAGGCAGCAGTTCAGAAACGAGTTGAGGGTGTGCTCGGTGGTGTGGCGGTTTGGTCCGGCGATCAGGCTGACGGTGATCTCGGCGTGGGCGGGGCCGGGGGGTAGGGACGCCACCAGGGTTTGGGGGTAGGGTGCGGCCGCTTCGATCATGGTCGGTACCGAAAAGTCGCGGTTGGCCGCGATCCGTTGCCGATCAGGCTCGGGCAGATCAGGGCGGGCCAGCAGTTTCCGGCACAGCGTGAACGCCTCGGCATGCCGGCCGATCCAGCTTGCGCACACCGCCTGCTCATCGACCGCGCGCCACGCGTAAACCTCTGCGATTTCTGCGGGGAGAAGGATGTCCTCTTCGGGGAACGGGATTTCTGTGGCGCGCTGGGCGAACAGGTAGCCGCGCCGGTAGCGTTGCTCGACGCGACACCGAAAAGCCATGGCATGCAACGCCTCGGCGCGGGTCGGTCGGAAAGCCCAGGCGCGCAGGTAGGCATCTTCAACATCTGGCCCCGGCTCACCGAGTTCGGCCATCGACTCCGCGAGCCGGTACATCGCCCAGTAGACCTCCTCGCCGCAGCCGCCTATCTCGACCCGCCGCGCATACCAGCGGCGCGCACCGACCACGTCGCCCAACTGGAAGAAGGTCTCGGCGAGGAAGAAGACCGACCGCGCATCCTCGGGGTCGCGTTTGACCTTGGCCAGCAACTGATCGCGTTCGTGCTCAGACTTTTGCCTGAACAGGTCGCGGTTGCGACGCTGATGATGTGCGCTGTGGTTCTTGTCTTCGAGGCGCACACCGGCACCCGGGTTGTCTTGCGCGGCGGTCTGGTGGGTGATGTTCTCGGGGTTTTCCGAGAGCGCGCGGTCGATGATGGTCACCTGGTCGCGGGCGGAGAAAGCCTGGTATCCGCGCTCGGCGAGTTCGCGTCGCGCGGGCTCGTCGGCAAGCAGTTGCACACAGCGCTCGACTAGTTCGTCGTAGTCGGCGAACGCGACGCCGGACTCCAGCTCGCGCTCCACGGTGGGGTCGGCACCACGCTCGGAGACCACCGCGCGTCGATTGGCCAGCAGGTAGGACAC
>NZ_JBYCKY010000328.1:0-9517 GCF_057473605.1 Mycobacterium sp. TH-M82
CACGATCGGCACCCAGATGCGGCGGCTGGGCGACGGGGTGGACTGGAGCCGCGAGCGGTTCACCATGGACGACGGTTTGTCGCGGGCGGTGCGCACCGTCTTCAAGCGGCTCTATGACGCCGGGCTGATCTATCAGGCCGAGCGGCTGGTCAACTGGTCGCCGGTGCTGGAAACCGCGATCAGCGATCTCGAAGTCAAATACGAAGACGTCGAAGGCGAGCTGGTGTCGTTCCGGTACGGCTCACTTGACGACGCGCAGCCACACATCGTGGTGGCCACCACCCGGGTCGAGACCATGCTCGGCGACACTGCCATCGCGGTGCACCCCGATGACGACCGCTACCGGACGTTGGTCGGTACGACGCTGCCGCACCCGTTCCTCGACCGCGAGCTGGCCGTCGTCGCAGACGAGCACGTCGATCCGGAATTCGGCACCGGTGCGGTCAAGGTCACTCCCGCTCATGACCCCAATGACTTCGAGATCGGATTGCGGCATCAACTGCCGATGCCGTCGATCCTGGACACACGTGCCCGGATCGTCGACACCGGAACGAAATTCGATGGCATGGACCGCTTTGAAGCCCGCGTCGCCGTGCGGGAGGCGTTGGCCGCGCAGGGCCGTGTCGTCGCCGAGAAGCGGCCCTACACCCACAGTGTCGGGCACTCCGAGCGCAGTGGCGAGGTCATCGAGCCGAGACTGTCGATGCAGTGGTGGGTCAAGGTGGATTCGCTGGCTGCGGCCGCCGGTGACGCGGTACGGCGTGGCGACACCGTCATCCACCCGAAAAGCCTTGAGCCGCGCTGGTTCTCCTGGGTCGACGACATGCACGATTGGTGCATCTCACGGCAGTTGTGGTGGGGGCACCGCATCCCGATCTGGTATGGACCCGACGGAGAGAAGGTGTGTGTCGGGCCGGACGAGACCCCGCCGCAGGGCTGGCGGCAGGACCCCGACGTGCTCGACACCTGGTTCTCCTCGGCGCTGTGGCCGTTCTCCACACTGGGCTGGCCAGATCACACCGCTGAACTGGAAAAGTTCTATCCCACCAGTGTTTTGGTGACAGGTTACGACATCCTGTTCTTTTGGGTGGCACGGATGATGATGTTCGGAACCTTCGTCGGTCCGCAGGTGCCGTTCCGAAACGTGTTCCTGCACGGTCTGATCCGCGACGAGCACGGCCGCAAGATGAGCAAGTCGCGCGGCAATGGTATCGACCCACTGGACTGGGTTGAGAAATTCGGCGCCGACGCGCTGCGGTTCACCCTGGCCCGTGGCGCCAGCCCGGGAGGTGACCTGTCTCTCGGCGAGGATCACGCCCGCGCGTCGCGCAACTTCGTCACCAAGCTGTTCAACGCCACCCGATTCGCGCTGCTCAATGGTGCGCATCCGGCACCGCTGCCGGACTTGGCCGACTTAGCCGATCTGACCGACGCCGACCGGTGGATTCTGGGTCGGCTGGAAGAGGTTCGCGCCGAGGTTGATTCGGCGTTCGATCGCTACGAGTTCGGCCGGGCCTGTGAGGCGCTCTACCACTTCGCCTGGGACGAATTCTGTGACTGGTACCTCGAACTGGCCAAAACGCACCTTGCCGGGGGACAGCAGCACACCGCCGCGGTGCTGGCCGTGTTGGCTACGGTGCTGGATACCCTGCTGCGGCTGCTGCACCCGGTGATCCCGTTCGTCACCGAGGTGCTGTGGCAACAACTGACTCGACAGGAGTCGCTGGTGATCGCCGACTGGCCCGTGGCGTCCGGGATCCCCCTGGACCCGGTGGCCGCTCAGCGCATCAGCGATATGCGCAAGCTGGTCACCGAGGTACGCCGGTTCCGCAGCGACCAGGGCCTGGCCGATCGGCAGAAGGTCGCCGCCCGGTTGACCGGCATTGCCGAGACGGATCTGACTGCGCAGCTGGCGGCGGTGACCTCGCAGGCGTGGCTCACCACGGCGGACGGTGATTTCACCGCCTCGGCGTCGGTGGAGGTTCGGCTTTCCGGCGGCACCGTGGTTGTCGAACTTGACACCTCCGGCACGGTGGACGTCGCCGCCGAACGACGTCGGCTGGAGAAGGATCTGGTCGCCGCCCGCAAAGAGCTGGCATCCACCAGCGCCAAGCTGGACAACGCGGAGTTCCTGGCCAAAGCCCCCGCGCACGTCGTCGACAAGATTCGCGACCGGCAGCGGCTGGCTGCCGACGAAACCGACCGTATCAGCGCACGCCTGGCGGACCTGGTGTGAGCGCCGACGACGATGCCGAGCGCAGCGATGCGCAGGAGCGGCGCCCATGAGCACGGCCCCGACCCCGGACGAGATCGCGTCGCTGGTGCAGGTGGAGCACCTGCTGGATCAGCGCTGGGGCGAAACGAAGATCGAGCCGAGCCTGACTCGGATCAACGCATTGATGGACCTGCTCGGCTCCCCTCAACGCAGTTACCCCTGCATTCACATCGCGGGCACCAACGGCAAAACCTCGGTAGCAAGGATGATCGACACGCTGCTGATCACGCTGCACCGGCGCACCGGCCGCAGCACCAGCCCGCACCTGCAGACCGTGGTCGAGCGCATCGCGATCGACGGTGCGCCGATCAGTCCCGCCGCCTATGTGGCGACCTACGCCGAGATCGAACCGTTCGTGCAGATGGTCGACGAATCGTCGCGGGCCAGCGGCGGCCCGGCGATGAGCAAGTTCGAGGTGCTGACCGCGATGGCGTTCGCGGCGTTCGCCGACGCCCCGGTCGACGTCGCGGTCATCGAGGTCGGGCTGGGCGGCCGGTGGGACGCCACCAACGTGGTCAACGCGCCGGTCGCGGTGATCACTCCGATCGGCATCGACCACGTCGAGTACCTGGGTGACGACATCGCCGGGATCGCCGGCGAAAAGGCCGGCATCATTCACCGGTCCGACAGCGAGCTGGTGGACAACGTCGCCGTCATAGCAGCGCAGGTGCCCGAGGCGATGGAGGTGCTGCTGGCGGCCTCGGTGCGCGCCGACGCGGCCGTCGCCCGGGAGAACTCGGAGTTTGCGGTGCTGCGTCGCCAGCTCGCGGTCGGTGGGCAACTGGTGGATCTGCAGGGTCTCGGCGGGGTGTACCCGGATATCTATCTACCGCTGTATGGGGAGCATCAGGCGCACAATGCGGTGCTGGCGCTGGCGGCGGTGGAGGCATTCTTCGGCGCCGGTGCCGCGCGCCAGCTCGATGTCGACGCGGTGCGGGCCGGTTTCGCGGCGGTCAGCAGCCCGGGCCGGCTGGAGCGGATGCGCAGCGCGCCCACCGTGTTCGTCGACGCCGCGCACAACCCGGCCGGGGCGGGTGCACTGGCGCGGGCGCTGGCCGACGAGTTCGACTTCCGGTTCCTGGTCGGCGTGGTCAGTGTGTTGGCCGGCAAGGACGTCGACGGCATCCTGGCGGCGCTGGAACCGGTGCTGGACCGGGTCGTCGTCACCTACAACGGCTCGCCGCGGGCGTGCGACGTCGAGTCCCTGGCGTCGGCGGCCCACCAGCGATTCGATGCAGACCGGGTGATCACCGCCGAGACCCTGCCGGAGGCCATCGAGACGGCGACCGCGCTGGTGGAAAACGAGTCCGCCGGCGGGACCGGCGGGACCGGCATCGTGATCACCGGCTCGGTGGTCACCGCGGGGGCCGCACGCACCCTGTTCGGACGTGAACCGCAATGACGGAACAGCCGGATCAGCCGCCGCCGGTGGATCCGTGGCGCAGTTTCCGCGGGGTGATGGCGGCCACCCTGGTGCTGGAGGCGATCGTGGTGCTGCTGGCGCTGCCGGTGGTCGGCGCGGTCGGCGGTGGGCTGACCGCGGCGTCACTGGTGTATCTGCTCGGCCTGGCGCTGGCGCTGGTGCTGCTGACTGCCATCCAGGGCCGGCCCTGGGCTATCTGGGCGGATCTGGCATTGCAGCTGGTGCCGGTCGCAGGTTTCCTGATCTACCCGGGCGTGGGTGTGGTCGGTGTGCTGTTCACCGTGGTGTGGCTGCTGATCGCCCACTTCCGCGCTGAGGTGCTGCGCCGGCAGTGACCGATGGGCTGACCGCGGTTTCGATACGCTGTCAGCTTGTGACCGAGCGGACCCTGGTGCTGATCAAGCCGGACGGCGTGCGTCGCCGGCTGGTGGGAGAGATCATCGGCCGGATCGAACGCAAGGGTCTGGCGATCGCGGCGCTGCAACTCATGCGCGTCGACGACGCGTTGGCGCGGCTGCACTACGCCGAGCATGAGGGCAAGCCGTTCTTCGCGTCGCTGCTGGAGTTCATCACGTCCGGCCCGGTGGTGGTCGCCGTGCTGGAGGGGCCAGCCGCGGTCGCGGCGTTTCGGCAGATCGCCGGCGGCACCGACCCGGTGCAGCAGGCCGTGCCTGGCACCGTCCGTGGCGATTTCGCGCTGGAAACCCAGTTCAACCTGGTGCACGGCTCCGATTCGCCGGAGTCCGCGCAGCGTGAGATCGCGCTGTGGTTTCCCGACCTCTGACCAGGCCCTGACTCACGGAGCCCAGCATGCACGGACTCGCACGCGCAGCGTCCGCGTGGTGCGATTTCACGCATGCTCGCCAGAGTCCGCGGGCGGTATGGGATACTGGACGCCGGGTGAACGTCATCGAACCGGTGGCCGACGCCCGGATGAAGACTTAGGCGAGTGCGACCACCGCCGAGCGCGGTGCGGCGCCGATCGTCCAGCCTCCATTCAGCCAGGCGCCGAGTGGGTTCCACCCGAGCCGCTCGGGGCGAGACCATCACAAGCCCGGGGGAATTGACCCGGGCACATAACGGAGGCTCTCGCGTGGCCGCGTCGCCGTGACGCGCCCGGGGGCTCGAGGAGACTTACGTGGCCGACGATGCTTTTTCCACAGACGTACCAGGACAGCCGACACAATCCAACCAGTTACCGGAGTTATCGGCCGAGGGCTCTGCAGCCGGCGAACCCGAGTCTCGGCTGATGCTGGAGACGACCTCGAAACAAACCCCGGACCGGCCCGAGTACCTGCCCCTGTTCGTAGCACCGCAGCCGGTGCCCTCCGGTACCGGTCAGACCGCCGACACCGGCACCGGCCTCGTCGAGGACGACGCGGGCATCGACGACGAGGCCGGGGAACGCCCGGCAAGCCGGCGCCGGCGCCGCGGCCGGCGTGGTCGCGGCCGTGGCCGCGGATCTGACGACCACGCCGACGCATCGGACGGGGAGGACGAGACCCAACCCGATGACGCCGACGAGGCCGAGCACGCCGGCGACACCGACGACACCGATACCGAGGAGGCGGGCTCCGTCGAGGAGGCCGGGAGCCGGCGGCGGCGCCGCCGGCGGCTCCGCAAGTCGGGTATCGGCGAGGAGGGCGACGCGGATGACACGTGGTCGTCCGCCGCATCCGACGACCCGCCCAACACCGTGGTGCACGAGCGGGTTCCGCGCACCGCCACCAAGTCCGGCAAGTTCGGCAAGTCCGGCAAGTCCGGCCAGGGTGGCCAGGGTGGCCAGGGTGCAGCCGGGGACGAGATCCAGGGGATCAACGGGTCGACCCGGCTGGAGGCCAAACGGCAACGTCGCCGCGACGGGCGTGACGCCGGCCGGCGTCGCCCGCCCATCCTGAGCGAGGCCGAGTTCCTGGCCCGGCGCGAGGCGGTCGACCGGGTTATGGTGGTGCGCGACCGGGCCCGGACCGAACCGCCGCACCAGGGTGTGCGCTACACGCAGATCGCGGTGCTCGAGGACGGCGTGTTGGTCGAGCACTTTGTCACATCTGCTGCTTCTCCTTCGATGGTGGGCAACGTTTACCTGGGCATCGTGCAGAACGTGCTGCCGTCGATGGAGGCGGCGTTCATCGACATCGGCCGCGGCCGCAACGGTGTGCTCTACGCCGGCGAAGTGAACTGGGAAGCGGCCGGACTGGGCGGGGCCAACCGCAAGATCGAACAGGCCCTCAAACCGGGTGATTACGTGGTGGTGCAGGTCAGCAAAGATCCAGTCGGGCACAAGGGCGCGCGGCTGACCACCCAGGTGTCGCTGGCCGGTCGCTACTTGGTGTACGTGCCGGGGGCGTCGTCGACCGGGATCAGCCGTAGGCTGCCCGACACCGAACGCCAGCGGCTCAAAGAGATCCTGCGTGAGGTGGTGCCTGCCGAAGCCGGCGTCATCATCCGCACCGCGTCGGAGGGCGTCAAATCCGACGACATCCGCGCTGACGTGAGTCGGCTGCAGCAATGCTGGAGCCAGATCGAAACCACGGCCGCCGAGGCCACGGAGAAGGCCGCCGGCGCCGCGCTGACGCTCTACGAAGAGCCTGGCGTGCTGGTCAAGGTGATCCGCGACCTGTTCAACGAAGACTTCTCCGAGTTGATCGTCTCCGGCGACGACGCCTTGGCGACCATCGAAGGGTACGTGAACTCGGTGGCCCCCGACCTGGTGGCGAAGCTGACCAGATACCAGCCCCCGGCGGGTCTGGAAGGGCAGCCCGCCCCGGATGTGTTCGCGGTGCACCGTATCGACGAGCAACTGGCCAAGGCGACGGACCGCAAGGTTTGGCTGCCGTCCGGGGGGACCTTGGTGATCGACCGGACCGAGGCGATGACTGTGGTTGATGTCAACACCGGCAAGTTCACCGGATCCGGCGGCAACCTCGAGGAAACGGTCACCAAGAACAACCTGGAGGCCGCCGAGGAAACCGTTCGTCAGCTGCGCCTGCGCGACATCGGTGGCATGGTCGTCATCGACTTCATCGACATGGTGCTGGAGTCCAACCGCGATCTGGTGCTGCGCCGGCTGACCGAGGCGCTGGCCCGCGACCGCACTCGCCACCAGGTGTCCGAGGTGACCTCGTTGGGGTTGGTGCAGCTGACCCGCAAACGGCTGGGCACCGGTTTGGTCGAAGCCTTCTCGACGCCCTGCCCGCACTGTTCCGGACGCGGCATCGTGCTGCACACCGACCCGGTGGACTCCGCCGCGTCGGGGCGTAAGTCCGCCTCGGGCCGGCGTGGCAAGCGGTCGAAGAAGAGCACGTCCGACCAACCGGAGGTGGCCACCGTGCCGTCGCATGCCCCCGGCGAACATCCGATGTTCAAGGCCATGGCCAATATGGCCACAGCCAACGGAGGCCAGGACGAGGAGTCCGACGAGCCCGATGTGGAGTCCGCGGCCGGGACCGGCGCTGGGCCCGCCGATGACGCCGACGACTTCGCGGACCTCGCTACCGACGAAGACGAAGACGAACTTGAAATGGAGGTCGACCTTGCCGAGGACGACGGGGGCTTCGACGACGATCTGGACGTCACTAACGGCCCGAATGATGACGATGATGACGATGATGACGATGATGACGATGATGACGATGATGACGATGACGATGATGACGATGATGACGATGATGACGATGACGATGATGACGGCTCCGGTGTGGCCGCCACCGTAGCGCCGGACCGTCCGCGCCGGCGCCGCGCGGCGGCTCGCCCGGCCGGGCCGCCAACCCGCGTTTGACCCCTTAGTCGCTGGTCAAGTACAGTTGATCAGTTGTCGCCAGGCCGGGCCGGCAAATCCCAGACCATATGTGAGCCCGATGGCGCGCGCCACGAGAGCACCCGACAGTAAAGGTAGACACCAGCAGTGGCCACAAAGGCGACGTACGCAATCGTCAAAACCGGCGGCAAGCAGTACAAGGTCGCCGTGGGAGACATCGTCAAAATCGAGAAACTGGACACCGAGCCCGGTGGGGCTGTGTCGCTGCCGGTTGCCCTGGTGGTCGACGGTGCGACCGTCACCACCGACGCCGCTAAGCTGGCAAAGATCGCCGTCACCGGCGAGGTGCTCGAGCACACCAAGGGCCCGAAGATCCGTATCCACAAGTTCAAGAACAAGACCGGCTACCACAAGCGGCAGGGTCACCGGCAGCGGTTGACCGTGCTCAAGGTCACCGGCATCAAGTAAGGCTGACGGCATGGCACACAAGAAGGGCGCTTCCAGCTCACGTAACGGCCGCGACTCCAATTCCCAGCGGCTTGGCGTCAAGCGTTTCGGCGGCCAGGTCGTCAAGGCCGGTGAGATCCTGGTCCGGCAGCGCGGCACCCACTTCCACCCCGGCGTCAATGTCGGCCGCGGCGGCGACGACACGCTGTTCGCCAAGGCTGCCGGGGCCGTCGAGTTCGGTGTCAAGGGCGGCCGCAAGACCGTCAACATCGTCACGGCGGGGCGGTCCGCCGACTAGGGAACCGAGCGAGCGTCGCGAGCGTGAAGCTGTTGCGACATTTCCCGGTGAAAATCGCAACAGCTGCACACTCGGCGCATGAGACGGGGAGGAAAGCCCAGTGCCCGCAGCGCCCCGGTTCGTCGATCGCGTCGTCATCCACGTTCGGGCCGGCGACGGCGGCAACGGCTGCGCCTCGATCCACCGGGAGAGGTTCAAGCCGCTCGGCGGCCCGGACGGCGGTAACGGTGGTCGTGGCGGCAGCGTGATGCTGGTGGTCGACCCGCAGGTGCACACCCTGCTGGACTTTCATTTCCGCCCGCACATCGTCGCGGCGTCCGGCAAGCAGGGCATGGGCAACAACCGCGACGGCGCCACCAGCGCCGACCTGGAAGTCAAGGTGCCTGACGGCACCGTGGTACTCGACGAGCACGGCCTCCTGCTGGCCGACCTGGTCGGGCCGGGTACCCGCTTCGTGGCCGCCGCCGGTGGCCGTGGCGGGCTGGGCAACGCCGCGCTGGTGTCGCGTGCCCGCAAAGCCCCGGGTTTCGCGCTGCTCGGCGAGCAGGGACAGGCCCGTGACCTGACCCTGGAACTCAAGACCGTCGCCGACGTGGGCCTGATCGGGTTTCCGTCGGCCGGAAAATCTTCGCTGGTGTCGGTGATTTCGGCGGCCAAGCCCAAGATCGCCGACTATCCGTTCACCACGCTGGCGCCCATCCTGGGGGTGGTCTCCGACGGCGAGCAGACCTACACCGTCGCCGACGTGCCGGGCCTGATCCCGGGCGCGTCGGCCGGCCGCGGGCTGGGCCTGGACTTCCTGCGGCACATCGAACGCTGCGCGGTGCTGGTGCACGTCGTCGACTGTGCCACCGTTGAGCCCGGCCGCGACCCGGTCTCCGACATCGACGCGCTCGAAGCCGAGCTGGCAGCGTATACGCCTACTCTGCACGGAGATTCGACACTCGGGGATCTGGCCGGCCGGCCGCGGGCGGTGGTGCTCAACAAAATCGACGTTCCCCAGGCCCGGGAGCTGGCCGAGTTCGTCCGCGACGACATCATCGACGCACGCGGCTGGCCGGTGTTCGCGGTGTCGGCGGTCAGCCGGGAGGGCCTGCGGCCGTTGACGTTCGCGCTGGCCGACATGGTATCGGCCTACCGCGCGGCGCAGCCGGCGCCGGTGGCGCGCCGGCCGGTGATCCGGCCGATTCCCGTCGGCGGCACCGGGTTCACCATGGCAGCGGATGGCCACGGCGGCTTCGTGGTGACCGGGACACGTCCGCAGCGCTGGGTCAGCCAGACCGACTTCGGCAACGACGAGGCGGTCGGTTACCTCGG
>NZ_JBYCKY010000329.1:0-7544 GCF_057473605.1 Mycobacterium sp. TH-M82
GCGGTTTCGTCCGGTGCGGCAGGTAGGCCGCGACTGCGTCGGCGGCATGCGCGAGCGAGTCGAAGCCGTCGACGTGGGCGGACATGAACTCGCGGATACGTGCGCTGCCTTCCTTTTCGTAGCGCGGCACCACGTCGACCAGGATCAGTTTGCTCACCCGCTGCGGACCGGCCGCCGCGGCGGCCAGGATCCCGGTCAGCCCGCCCATGCTCGCCCCGATCAGCACCACCGGTGCGCCGATGGTGGCGAGCACCGCCAGCACGTCGGCGGTGAGCGTCTCGAGGGCATACTCGGCACCCGGCGCCCGGTCGCTGTCGCCGTGGCCGCGGGTGTCCAGGGCGACGACGTGATAACCGCGATCGGCAAGAATCTGTCCGGTGTTCTTCCAGGAGAACCGATTCTGGCCACCGCCGTGCAGCATGAGCACCGTCGGACGCACCGCGGCGTCGTCCTGGCCGGTTGTCCGGCCGCGGTTCCACTCGTCGGCTACCAGGGTGATTCCGTCGACCCCGAGGTATTCGACGGTCTGGGGAGTGTTCATTGTCCTACGACGTTACCGGTCGCCGATCACGGTGCCCGGCGCCGGTGGCAGCGGTGCCTGTGGGAACAGCTCGTTGAACGCACCGAACATGATCCGGTCCCTGGTGGGCCGATCGACGTCGTCGAACAGCTGGTGCAGCGTCTCCTGGGTGTGACCGAAGGTGCCTTCGACGTGCGGGTAGTCGCTGCCCCACAGCACATTGTCGAAGCCCAGGTGCGCCGTCGCCGCCACCGCCGAGGCATCGTGCTGGAACGACGCGTAGACCTGCGAGTAGATGATCTCCCGCGGGCTGCGCTGGAGCTTGGGCCGCACCACCACCGCATGCTGGCGATAACCCTCCTCCATCCGGTCGGCGATGAACGGCACCCACGTGGCGCCGCCCTCGGACACCAGCACCTTCAGCTTCGGATGCCGATCCAGCGCGCCCGACGCGACGAGCTTCATCACCGCCCGCTGCCCGCCGAACGACGTCTCGGCGTAATTGAGGACCGCGCCGCCCGGACCGTGATGGGTAACCCCGATTGACCCACCGCCGGCGAAATCGATTGGCTCGGTACCGATGTGGAAGGCGATCACCATGCCGATGTCCTCGGCGATGGCCCAGAACGGTTCCCATTCGTCGTGGTTGTAATCGTGCTGCGCCGGGTGCGGCGCGACCGTCAGGAAGACCGCCTTGAAGCCGAGCTCACCGCAGCGTTCGAGTTCACCGACAGCATCGTCGATGTCGAGGGTGGAGACCTGCGCGGTCGGGATGAATCGCGGCGAGTAGTCCATGATCGTTTCCTTGGCCCAGTCGTTGGAGACCCGCAGCGCCGCGCGCAACAGCTCCGGGGTGCGAAACGAACTGGCCCACATGCCCAGTGACGGGAACACCAACTCCGCCCAGATGCCTTCGGCGTTGAGGTCGGCCAGCCGCTTGGTGACATCGCGAGAGCCGGCGGCGGCCACCATGGCGTCGAGGAATTCCTGCTGGGCCATGCTCGGCAACCGGCGACGGAACACCTGACCGTCGACATAGATGGTCTCCCACCTGCCGTCGGGATCCTTTTCGGTGCGCGGTACCAGGTCGGCCAGTCGCTTCGGTAGCTGCGAGCGCCACAGGTCTTGCGGCTCGATGAAGTGAGAGTCACCCGAGTCGGCCCACAACTTGACCGGCGCGGTGCTGACGGCCACGAGCGCTCCCCTTCGGTTCTCCGAGCCTGGCATCACCACAGATATTGGAATCACATTCTAACATTTGCAATACGTCATCCCGCCACGGCGATCAACCGGTCAATCCACTCCATCGCCGTGTCGATCACCGGTGGCACGTCGTCGAAGTTGCCGCACCCCGCCACCATCAGTGACGACTCGGCCAGGGTGGCCGCCAGGAGCCGGCCCAGCAACTGCCCGCGCGGCGAGCTGTCCAGCTGCAACACCGACATCCAGCCGCGGAAGGCCGCGGTCATCCGGGCGCGACGGGTGATCTCGAAACCGGCGGGGGTGTCCGCGGAGGTCAACACCAGCGCCGCTTGGCGGTTCTCCCACATCGCCTGCAGATACGCCCGCACCCGAACCTCGAAGGCCCGATGCGGGTCCAGCTGCCCGGCCGCATCGCCGGCCTGTTGCATCGCCGCATCGATGCGGCGGTCGACGGCATCGGCCACCCGCTGGAAGATCGCCAGGAACAGGTCCTTCTTGCCGCCGAAATGGTGATAGATGCTGCCGATGCTGGCGCCGGAGCGGTCCACCACGTCGGCCATGGTGGCGGCGCTGAAGCCGCGCTCACCGAAGACCTCGGTCGCCGCGTCCAGGATGCGCTGCCGGGTGGCGTCGGTTTTGGCCCAGCGGCGGGTCGGGGCGCCGTCGGCCGGCGAGCCGGATCGCGCAGCCGTCACCATTCGGACACGCTAGCGTGTCGGTGAGCCCGACGGAATCCGGTGCTGGCCGCAGCGACGCACAACAGGAGTGCACATGGCAGACCTCGCACCAAGCTGGATCGATGTTGCGGGCCCCAACATCGACCCGGTCAACCCGGTGGGGCTCAAGGCGTTGAGCTGGGGAGAACCGAGCGGACCGATGGCGTTGTGTCTGCACGGTTTTCCGGACACCGCCTACAGCTGGCGCCGACTGGCGCCCCGATTGGTCGCCGCGGGCTGGCGGGTGGTGGCACCATTTCTGCGTGGGTACGCGCCGTCGTCGATCCCGGCCGACCACAGCTACCACATCGGTGCGCTGATGCACGACGCGCTGCGGGTGCGCGCAGCAGCCGGCGGCGCCACCGCCGACGTGGTGATCGGCCACGACTGGGGGGCACTCGCGGCGACGGGGCTGGCCGCTATGCCGGACAGCCCGTTCGCGCGGGCGGTGATCATGTCGGTGCCTCCGCCGGCGGCGCTCCGCCCGCGCGGCCCGGCGGCCCACCGGGTCAAGCTGGCCGGCGAGCTGCCGGTCCAGCTGCTGCGTAGCTGGTACATCGGCTACTTCCAGCTGCCCTGGTTGCCGGAGCGCTCCGCGTCGTGGGTACCGCCACTGCTGTGGCGCCGATGGTCCCCGGGCTATGACGCCAGCGAAGACCTGCGGCATGTCGATGCCGCCATCGGCACCCCGGAGGGCTGGCGGGCAGCGCTCGGGCCGTACCGCGCGCTGATCCGTCACGGTCGGCCGCCGGCTCGCTACGCCGAACTGCACCGGCACTGGGTGCTACCGCCTCAGTTACCGAGCCTGTACCTGCACGGCCGCGACGACGGTTGCATGACACCGGCTTTCGCGCGCTGGGTGCAACGGGTGTTGCCGGCCGGCAGCGACGTGGCCGTGGTTGAGCATGCCGGACACTTCCTGCAGCTCGAACAGCCCGACGAGGTCGCTGAGTTGGTCTTGGCCTTTTTGGGCCCGGCGAACACCGCTCATGGCCCGTCCCGATGATCTACGTTGACACTATGAGTTCTGATGTCGCTTTACTGATCCTGCGTCTGGTGTTGGGCCTGACCCTGGCCACACACGGCTTGAACAAGTTCTTCGGCGGTGGCCGGATACCGGGCACCGCGCGGTGGTTCGAGAGCGTCGGCATGAAACCGCCGGGGACGTTTCACGCGGTGGTCGCCGCCACCACCGAGATCAGCGCCGGGCTGGGATTGGCGGCGGGGTTGCTCACCCCGATCCCGGCTGCGGGGTTCGTCTCGCTGATGACGGTCGCGGCGTGGACCGTGCACCGGCCGCACGGCTTTTTCATCTTCAACGAAGGCTGGGAGTACGTCATGGTGCTGGCGGTGTCGGCGGTGGTGGTCGCGATGCTCGGGCCCGGCCGGTTCAGCCTGGACCAGTTGTTCTTCGGTCACGCCTGGCGCGACGGCTGGGACGGTCTGCTGCTGTCGGTGCTGCTGGGCCTGGCCGGGGCGATCGGGCAACTGCTGATCTTCTACCGGCCGCCGGTCAAATAGGAGGGCTGACCGCCGCATAGGGCAGTCCGCTGCTGGAATTCTCGTCGACGACGACCCGCCGGCCCAGGTAGGGGAAGGCGCGCTGCGGGCACGCCTGGCGGCTGCAGATTTTGCAGCCCGCGCCGATCGGCACGACGGTCGCCGGGTCGTCCAGTGCCACCCCGGTGGAGTACACCAGCTTGTCGGCGTGCGCCAGATCGCAGCCTAACCCGATGGCGAAGCTCTTGCGGGGGCCCAAATAGCCGCGCCCTTCCGGTGGGGTGGTGGTGGCGATCCAGAAATAGGACCGGCCGTCTGGCATCTGCGCGACCTGGGTGAGAATTCGCCCCGGTTGGGAGAACGCGTCGTGCACCACCCACAGCGGGCAGCTCCCGCCGACCCGGCTGAAGTGAAATGCGGTGGCCGACTGCCGTTTCGAGATGTTTCCGGCCCTGTCCGTACGGACGAAGATGAACGGCACGCCGCGCCGCCCCGGCCGTTGCAGCGTAGAGAGCCGATGACACACCGTCTCCAAACCCACCTCGAAGCCTCGGCTGAGCAGGTCGATGTCATAGCGCAATTCGGTTGCGGTCTGGTGGAACTGGCGATACGGCAGCAGGAATGCGCCGGCGAAGTAGTTGGCCAGCCCGACCTGGGCGACCTCGCGGGCCTCCGGGCTGAGCAGCCCGTCGGTGGCCACGATGTCTGACATCAGGTCGGCTTGGGTGAACAGTGCCAGCTGGGTGGCGACCTGGAAGGCGCGCTGGCCCGGTAGCAACCAGTGCGCGACCCGCAGCACGCGCGTGTCCGGGTCGAAGAGACGCTTGGCGCGCCCGCCCAGGTCGTCGGCGATGGCCACGGTGACGCCGAAGCGTTCGGCCATCAGGCCCGAGAGCTGGACGTCCAGCCCGCCGATCTTCATCCCGCTGTCGGCGAACAACTGCTCGGCCGCGTCGTCCAACTCGGCGATGTAGTTGTTGCGGTCGTAGAAGAAGTCGCGGACCTCCTCGAACGGCATCGGCCGCGCCACCGGCAGCGACGTCTCGGTGGTCGCCCGGGACCGGTAGACCTCCAGTTCGTCGGTCGCCTCCCGTAGCCGGCGGTGCATCGTCACCAGGCTGCGGCCGACATCGGGCATCCGCGCGACGAGCTCTTCGATCTCGGTGTCGCTGGCGGCGTGTTCACCGGCGGTCGCGGTGAAGACATCCCGCAGGTCGGCCACCAGCCGGGCATCCGAATCGGGCGAGAAGTACTGCGCCGGCAGACCGAACCGCTCGGTGAGCGCCAACAGCACCGCGGTGGTGACCGGCCGCTGGTCGTTCTCCAGTTGGTTGACGTAGCTGGTGGACAGATCCAGCTCGCGCGCCATCGCCACCTGGGTCAACCCGCGTTCCTCCCGCAACCGCCGCAGCCGGGCACCCGCGAACGTCTTGGAGACGGCTTTGGAAACGGTTTTGGCCATGTCCGCAGCCTACTGCCTGCGATGTTCGCAATGTTTACAAAAACGCTCGTCAAGCACGACAAAAATACGCAGCCACCCGGCTTTTCGGCCCGGCGAAATGTTGCGTAGTGTGTGGAATATGTTGGTTCATTCCGTCCGGTCACACCGCAGCGCCGACGATTTCCCCCGTTACGAACACCTGGCTTGGCAGATCGCGCAGGTGGCAGCCGACCCGGTCGCCGTACCCGCCGACACCGCGGCGATGGTGCTCAACCGGATCATCGACGACGCCGCCGTCAGTGCCGCCTCGGTGCTGCGCCGGCCGGTCACCGTCGCCCGCCGGCAGGCTATGGTGCATCCGGCATCCCCGGGCGCGCACGTGTTCGGCGTCGAGGGCGGCTACTCGGCCGAATGGGCGGCCTGGGCCAACAGCGTCGCGGTGCGCGAACTCGATTTTCACGACACCTTTCTGGCCGCCGAGTACTCTCATCCCGGCGACAACATCCCGCCGCTGGTGGCGGTCGCCCAACAGTGTGGTGTCTCCGGCGCCGACCTGATCCGCGGTCTGGCCACCGCCTACGAGATCCAGATCGACCTGTCCCGCGGAATCTGCCTGCACGAACACAAGATCGACCACGTCGCACACCTGGGCCCGTCGGTGGCCGCCGGCATCGGCACCATGCTGCGGCTGGACCCGGAGGTCATCTACTCCGCGATCGGGCAGGCGCTGCACCTGACCACAGCGACCCGGCAGTCCCGTAAGGGGTTGATCTCCAGCTGGAAGGCGTTCGCACCGGCGCACGCGGGCAAAGTGGCCATCGAGGCGGTCGACCGGGCGATGCGCGGCGAGGGTTCTCCCGCGCCGATCTGGGAGGGCGAGGACGGCGTCATCGCCTGGCTGCTGTCCGGTCCCGAGCACACCTACCGGGTGCCGCTGCCCGCCCCCGGGGAGGCCAAGCGCGCCATCCTGGACAGCTACACCAAGGAGTATTCGGCGGAGTACCAAAGCCAAGCGCTGATCGACCTGGCCCGGCGGCTGCGTGAGCGCATCGGCGGTCCGGAGCAGCTGGACCAGGTTGCCACGATCGTGCTGCACACCAGCCACCACACCCACGTCGTGATCGGCACCGGGTCCGGGGACCCGCAGAAGTTCGACCCGGACGCCTCTCGGGAGACCCTGGACCACTCGGTGATGTACATCTTCGCCGTCGCGCTGCAGGACGGCAGCTGGCACCATGAACGGTCCTACGCCCCCGAGCGCACGCACCGGCCCGACACCGTCGAGCTGTGGCACAAGATCTCCACCGTGGAGGATCCGGAGTGGACCCGCCGCTACCACTCGAGTGACGCGAGCGAGAAGGCGTTCGGCGCTCGCGCGGAGGTGACCCTGAAAAGCGGTGAGGTGATCGCCGATGAGCTCGCGGTCGCCGACGCGCATCCGCTGGGGGCGCGGCCATTCGGACGTAAACAGTACATAGCCAAATTCACCGAACTCGCCGACGGTGTGGTCAAACCCGATGAGCAACAACGGTTCCTGTCGACCGTCGAAGGCTTGGCCGGGTTGACCGGCGGCGAGCTGGCCGGTTTGAACATCCTGGTCGACCCGGCGGTGATGGAGACGGCGCCCAAGACGCCGGACGGGATCTTCCGGTGACCGGGCTGTTGGCGGCCGCGAGCAGCGCGTCGGACAAGCGGGCGGCGTTTCGCGCCGGCCTGGATTCGGGTCGGCTGCAACGCTTCCCGGGAGCATTCTCACCGCTGGTCGCTAAGCTTGTCGCCGAGATCGGCTTCGAGGGGGTCTACGTTTCCGGCGCGGTGCTCTCCGCCGACCTCGGTTTACCCGACATCGGGTTGACCACGCTGACCGAGGTGGCCGGCCGGGGAGGGCAGATCGCCGCGGTCACCGACCTGCCCACGCTGCTCGACGCCGACACCGGATTCGGTGAGCCGATGAACGCGGCTCGTACCGTCACCGTGCTCGAGGATGCCGGCTTGGCCGGCTGCCATCTGGAGGATCAGCTCAACCCGAAGCGGTGTGGACACCTCGACGGCAAAGCCGTGGTTCCGACCGGTGAGATGGTCAAGCGGCTGCGCGCCGCGGTGTCGGCCCGCCGCGACCCGAACTTTGTCATCTGCGCCCGCACCGACGCCGCCGGGTCCGAGG
>NZ_JBYCKY010000330.1:0-5278 GCF_057473605.1 Mycobacterium sp. TH-M82
TTCACCTCGCATCCGGCCGGTTCGGTGCTGGTCGAATTCGGCAACACCAGGGTGATGTGCACGGCCAGCGTCGTCGACGGGGTGCCGCGCTGGCGCAAGGGGTCGGGTCGGGGCTGGTTGACCGCGGAGTACGCGATGCTGCCGGCGGCCACCCACACTCGTTCGGACCGGGAGTCGGTGAAGGGTCGCGTCGGGGGGCGCACGCAGGAGATCAGCCGGCTGGTCGGCCGGTCGCTGCGCGCCTGCGTCGACCTGGCGGCGCTCGGGGAGAACACCATCGCCGTCGACTGCGACGTGCTGCAGGCCGACGGCGGCACCCGGACCGCGGCGATCACCGGCGCCTATGTAGCCCTGGCCGACGCTGTCACCTATCTCTCCGCCGCCGGCAAGCTGTCGGATCCACGGCCGCTGTCGTGTGCGATCGCCGCGGTCAGCGTTGGCGTGGTCGACGGCCGGGTCCGGGTCGACCTGCCCTACGAGGAGGACTCCCGCGCGGAAGTCGACATGAACGTCGTCGCCACGGACACCGGAACTCTGGTGGAGATCCAGGGCACCGGCGAGGGTGCGACGTTCCCGCGGTCCACGCTGGACAAGCTGCTCGATGCGGCGCTGGGTGCTTGCGGGCAGCTGTTCGCCGTGCAGCGCGACGCGCTGGCGCTGCCGTATCCGGGTGTGCTGCCCGAAGGGCCCGCGCCGAAGAAAGCGTTCGGAAGCTGACTGACCTGTTGGTGGCCAGCCGCAACCCCGAGAAGCTGGCCGAGCTGAACCGGGTGCTCGCCGATGCCGGGGTGTCGGGGCTTCGGCTGGTGTCACTGGACGAGGTGACGCCCTACGACGAGGCACCGGAGACCGGTGCGACCTTCGAGGACAACGCGCTGGCCAAGGCGCGTGACGGGTTCACCGCGACCGGGTTGGCGTGTGTCGCCGACGATTCGGGGCTGGCGGTGGCGGCGTTGAACGGCATGCCCGGGGTGCTGTCGGCGCGCTGGGCCGGCGTACACGGCGACGACGCCGCGAACAATGTTCTGCTGCTGGCCCAGTTGCGCGACTTGCCCGAGGCGCGCCGCGGCGCGACGTTCGTGTCGGCATGCGCGCTGGTCTGGGGGCCGGGCGCGGCCGGTGAAGTTGTGGTGCGCGGCGAGTGGCCGGGCAGCATCTCGCGAGAGCCACACGGCGCCAACGGGTTCGGATACGACCCGGTGTTCATCCCGGACGGCCCGGATATTGGCGGCCGCACCGCGGCGCAGCTCAGCCCGGCGGAGAAAGACGCGGCCTCACACCGCGGCCGGGCACTGGCGCTGCTGGTGCCAGCACTGCGCCGGCTCGTCTGACCGCACAGCCGGCAGCTACAGCGCGAACTGGGCCTTGACGTTTCGGGTCTGGTAGTGCTCGACGACGATTCCGAGCACCGGAATGGTGCCCGACACCAGCACGCCGATGGTCTTGCCGATCGGCCAGCGGGCCTTGATCGCGAGGTTGAATGCGGCCAGCACGTAGGCGAAGTACACCCAGCCGTGCACCATCGCGACCCATCTGATTCCGTTGTGGAACACGTAGTGCGCGACGAGTTCGCCGCACAGCAGCAGCAGCCAGATGCCGGTCGCCCACGCCATCACGCGGTAGCCGAGCAGGGCCGTGCGGATCTTCTCGACCGACGTCGTGGTAGTGGGGGTGGGTGCGGGTGTTTCGGGGGTGGTCATGCGGTGGTCCTGTTCTTTCTGTCGTTATCTGACTCGGCGCGTTCGGCCAGGTAGGCCAGGTAGGCCAGGTAGGCGTTGTACTCGGCCAGCGCGAGATCATTGGGTGGCGGGGATGCGGGCTTGGGTCGCTCGGGCAGCAGGCCCGGGGGTATCTCGGTCACGCGCTGCGACGGCTCCGGCGGTGTCTCTTCGTAGCGGACAAACTTGCGGTAGGCGTACACGCAGAACCCGGCGAACAGCGGCCACTGCAGCGCGTAGCCCAGGTTTTGGAACGTGCCCGACGCCGACTCAAACCGCGTCCACTGCCACCAGCCCAAGGCCAGGAAACCGCAGGTGGCGACGATCACCAGCACGAGCAGTGCGGGCCTCCGACGCCGTGTAGTGGACACCCCTCGACCGTACCGCTCGTTACCCGACAATGGTTTTCGGCATCACGGTGGGCCGAAACCCGTATCGGGGCACCCCGAAACCGAAGACAGAGCCGCGTTCGCCCGCACCCGGCGTCGGCATCCCGGGCACGCCAGGCATGCCGGGCATACTGGCCGAGGCCTCCGGGCCGGCACCCACGCCGGCGCCGGGCATTGCGGGGGTGATCGGACTCACCACGTTCGTCGGGGTGATTGCAGGCCAGCCCTGTGGCACCGACAACGCCCCGACCAAACTGGCTCGGCTCATCCCTGCCGACACCGTCGCCCCCCCAAGGCCATCTACTGGCACGGGTGCAACCGTCGACGCCAACACAGATGATCCCCCCGGGACAGGCCCCGCCTGAACTGCCGAGGCCAGGCCAGTCCCGTGGCTCAGCGCACTAACAGCACTGGCTCCGATCGGGCCAATAAGTCCCACGTCGCCGGCCGACACGAATCCACTCATGGTCGCAGCCGGAAATCCGGTGTCTCCTGCGTCGGTCAAGAAGGTGCCTATGGAGTCATGTGTCCCCCCGTCCAGCGCATTCAGTAGCCCGGGAAGCCCCCGCGTTAAGCTGTCGGACCCCGGTGCGACGACGCTCGACGATCCAGTCGTTGTCGATGACGCGGATCCTAGCGGCGATGAGAGTTGGTGCAGCGCCGAATTCAGCTGAGATAGCTTGTTGCCCACGTTGCCAATGGCGTTGCTCGAAGCCTGGGTGGTCGCGGCGGCTTGGCTGGCTTGCCCAGCTGGGTTGGTGGTCTGCGGGGGCTGGGTGAACGGCTTGGGATCCGAGGCCGTTGCCGACGAGCCAGCATACTGGTACATCGCGGCGCCGTCTTGGACCCACATTTGGCCGTACTCGGCCTCGGTAGCAGCGATCGCCGGGGTGTTTTGGCCCAAAACGTTTGTCGCGATCAGCGACGCCAGTTGGGTGCGGTTGGCCGCGATCACCGCTGGCGGAACGTGCTCGGCAAACGCGGTCTCGTAGGCAGCCGCGGCAGACCTGGCCTGGTTGGCAACCCGCTCCACCTGAGCGGCTGTGATAGACATCCACTCGATGTAGGGGGCGGCTGCGGTGGCCATCGATCTCGATGCTGGGCCCACCCATCCTTCGCTGGTCAGATCGGAGATGACGGATTGGTAAGCAGTCGCTGTCAAATCCAACTCGGCGGCGAGCCCATCCCAAGCCGACGCGGCGGCCATCATCGGTCCCGACCCGGGACCGGCGTAGATGTGCGCGGAGTTGACTTCCGGCGGTAGCGCCCCGAAGTCCATGGTGTTAGTCATCGCTTCATCTCCTTACTTTTTTCTTGACGGGTAGCGACCAAGGCTCGCTCGTGGGTTCACCTTCTGGCCCCTCCGGAAACATGAGGTTGTCTCTGTCCCGGTCTTCGTCGCATTTGAGGCGGTGGTTACCCATCCGGCGTGAACGCTGACCGTTCACGGCCATGCAATTACCCGCGGTTACCCACGCTACCGGGCAGATCGTCTGGCGTCAGACTGCCGGGCAGGTCTGGATCGTCGAAACGCGCCAGCGTGCCACCGTTGGGAAGGTCAGGGTCGCCGAAATTCACAAAACCTAGCTGGTGGCCTGGTTCCAATTTCAATGATGCTGCCTCGGGGTTTCGGCGACGTCGGCCCAAATCACCGGTCCATCTATGGATTCCGGTTAAAGCGGTATGATCATCGAGCTTGCGGGCGTGGCGTAATTGGTAGCCGCGCGGGCTTTAGGTGCCCGTGCTCGAAAGAGCGTGAGGGTTCGAGTCCCTCCGCCCGCACCGACACGACGCCCGACGTGTGGCGAGCAGCTCGCTGCCGTTCATAGATGTCGCGACGGTGTCCGAGTCTCACGACCACGACGAGTAGGACGTCGTCGTGCACGGTGTAAATGATGCGGTAGTTGCCGACACCCACCCCGCAGACCCGGTCGATCCCGCAGAGGACGTGCTCCTGCTGGACGGGGATCTTGCGTGTTACCGATTCCACACGCACTTAAAGGTCAGCAGGTCACATCGATCGTGAAGCCCGCATTACTGGGCTCGGCGGGATTGTCGAGGTTGGTGCGTTCAGCGGTGCCGACGATGTGATACGTGCCCGCGGCGAACGTCGCCTCCGCCTTGCCGGCGCCGCCGGCGCCGCCGTCGACGAGGCCGGTGAAGCCGTTGAAATCATTGATATTGACCGATTCCAGCTTCGGTTTGTCGGGCTCGAGCCGCAGCACCGTACGGATCTGCGCCGAGCCGTCGGTGATGTCGACGCTCAACATCCAGTCAACCTGCGTGCAGACGACAGCATGCGAGGTGCGGGTTTGGCCGTTGACGGTGACCTGGGCGGACTTCTGCGGGACTTCGGCCGTGCCCGCGCCGCACCCAGTGCACCCCGCAACCAACGCCACCGCGATTGCCGCGGCGGTGGCGTACCGGCGCCGCAGCGGCATGTCAGCTGTGCTCAATGCTGCCTCGGGATAGACGTCGTTGATGTCGTCAAGACGGTATCGCCCGGCTCGGTCCGCTGTCCGGCTTTTCAGGACACCGGCCTGAAGGTGACCGGCAGTCGGTTGGGTGAGCGGAAGGTCAGTCCGACGATCTCGGCGTCGCTGTCCGGAGCAAGCGCCAGGTCGGTGACTCGGTCGAACAGAGTGTCGAACATGACCTGGGTTTCCAGCCTCGCCAGATGCATACCCAGGCACATGTGCTCACCGGCGCCGAAGGCCATGTGCGCCTTGCGTTCCCGGGTGATGTCGAATACGTCGGGATCGGTCCAGCGACTTTCGTCGTGGTTGGCCGAGCCCATGCACAAGTCGACCTGCGCATCCTTCGGGATTGTCCTGCCGCCGATTTCGACGTCCCGCGTTGTGGTACGCACCACCGTGGTGAGCGGCGTTTCATAGCGCAGGCCCTCTTCGAACGCGGCGGGTATCAGGGTGCGGTCCTGGTAGACCATCGCCAGCTGCTCGGGGTGATTGAGCAGCAGGTACAGCAGGTTTCCCGACGAGCGGTAGGTGGTTTCCAGGCCGGCCGGCAGCAGCAACCGTAAAAACGAGATAATGGCGTCGTCGGTCAGCTTCTCGCCGTCGATCTCAGCGCTGACCAGGTCACCGATGATGTCGTTGGTCATTGTGCGGCGGCGCTGTTCGACCTGGTTGAGGAAGTAGGCTTGCAACGCGA
>NZ_JBYCKY010000331.1:0-3504 GCF_057473605.1 Mycobacterium sp. TH-M82
GGTCGGGGATGCCGGCGCTGACCACCAGCCCATCGATCGGCGCACCGGATTGGCGGGCCTTTTGCACCAGCCGCTTGCCACCGACCTGCAGCTTCCACAGGTACGGGTCGAGGAACAGCGCGTTGAACTCGAAGGTGCGGCCCGGTTCGAGCAGCCCGGTCAGCTCCGCGATGCGAGCGGTGAAGATCTCCTCGGTAACCTGCCCGCCGCCGGCCAGCTCGGTCCAGTGTCCGGCATTGGCGGCGGCAGCGACGATCTTGGCGTCGACGGTGGTCGGGGTCATTCCGGCCAGCAGGATCGGGGATCGGCCGGTGAGGCGGGTGAATTTGGTGGCAAGCTTGACCCGGCCGTCGGGCAACCGCACCAACGACGGGAGGTAACTCGACCAGGGCCGGGCCACCTCGGGGGTCGCCCCTGCGGTGAACAGGTTGCGCTGACCGCCGCGGGTGGCCACCGGCACAATGCCGACACCGAGGCCGCGGATCACCGGCGCCGTCAGCCGGGTCAGGATGTCACCGGGGCCGAGGTCGAGGATCCAGCGTGCGCCGGCCCGGTGCAGGTCGGTGACCTCGTCCACCCAGTCCACCGGACGCACCAGGAGGGCCTCGGCCATCTTCCGGGCCAACTCGACACCGGCAGCGTCAAAGCCCACCCGCTGTGCCCAGTCGCCCACCATGTCGATGCCGCCGGCCAGCCGCGGTGTGTGAAAGCCCACCTCCACCCGCACCGGATCGAAGACCGGTGCGAACACCGCGCCGCCGCGGACCTTGCTCGTGCGCTCGGCGGCCTCCCGCTTGGCGATCTGCTCGCAGTACAGCTCGAAGCGGGACAGTTGTTCGGGGGTTCCGGTGATGACGGCCGCGCGCCGGCCGTTACGGATGGACAGCACCGGCGGCAGCACGGCAGGGACGTCGGAGGCGAATTCTGCGAGCAGGCCGCGGATGCGCTCCGGGTCGGCGTTGGTCACAGACACCATCGGCGGGCGATCACCCAGGATCGAGATTCCGCGGCGGCGGGCCACCAGGGTCCCGGCCGCACCGACAAGCTGTGCGATCGCAAGCAGCTGGGCATCGGCGGTTCCGTGGGTCTTGAGGGACTCGACGGCAAGCACGCCCTGCGAGTGCCCCGCGACAGCGACCGGGAGCGTTGCCGACAGATCCAGGCCCTGACGCGCCAGTGCGCGCACGGCCGCGATCTGGGTAAGCAGCACACCCGGCACCGACACCGCGGCCGACGTCAGCTGGTCGACAGACGGCACCGGATCTCCGGCTGCCAGAGCTTGGACCCAGCGCAGCGGCTCGAACCCGATCGGGCGGGCGACCACCAGCTCCTTGGCGATCGGCTCCAGCGCCAGGCTCGCCTCGCCGGCCAGCGTCGCCAACTCGGCCTCGATACCGGCCGAGGACACCAGTTCCTCGCAGGTCTGGAGCCAGGCGCTGCCCTGACCGCCGAACGCCACCGCGAACGGTTCGCCGGCGGTAAGACGATCCACGAGCGCCGCCGAGTCACGGCTGCGCGGCGCGACGCCGTCATCGCCGTCAGCGGAGATCTGGTCGTGGTCATGGATCGTCACGGTAAAGATCACCCCTGGTTGGTCTGTCTCGCGTCTGCCTGCTGCGCCGTCGATCGCGCCCGCAGTAAGAGTGTCATAAGAAGCTGTGCCGTTTCTGCAGCAAAACGGTTACTGGTGAGTTCTACGCTCGGGTAACCCGGGCCGTCGGTAACACTCTGGTCGACGGCACGCGACGGCGCCCCGGACAAACGTCCTGCATGCAGGTGGTTACGCTCGGGTAGCCACAACGACGCAGATCAAGGCAGTATTGTTATTGGATTGTTATCAACGTTCCGGCCCATGGTCCGGCTGGACTAGCAGCTGTCCCAGTGCGTCAGCAGGGGCCGTCGGCAGTCGTTCGGCAGTCTCCGCGCTTCAGGCCCACTGCCCGAACTGAGGCTGGAGAATCTGGTTGACATCCACGCCGACGCCGCCGACTTTGCGCTTGTCGATCTCCACTTGATGCAGGTTCGCCGCCGGATGGGTGAAACCTTCGGGCGAACCCCAATTGTGCTGCCAGAAATAGGAACCCAGGCCGTCCTGCAACGCCCAGTCGATGACCTTGGAGTTGGCGTACACACCGACGCGCTGGTGGCCCAGCACCGACTCCCAGCCGTGCAGGTATGGGGCCACCTGTTGTCGGTACTGCTCTACAGACGGGTCGTCATCGATCGAGGCATAGATGGGCGCGCCGCCCGGTCCCCCGGCGGCGGTGTGCAACTGCCAGCCGCGCTGCGCGTGCTCGACACCGGCGCTTTCGCCACCCAGCCAGTCGGCGGTGCTCTGCTTGCCGTACTGGTAGCAGGAGACGATCGCGAGGCCGTTGCTGTGCAGGTCACGCGCCTCGGCCAGCTGGATCGGCTTGCCGAGCATCCAGGCAGCGCCGGGCCGGCGGTCGGACACGTAGCGGATCGCCCCCGCTGCGCCGGCAGCCCTGATGTCGGCCGCGGGGAGCACCCCGCCGGCGTAGTCCAGCAAGACGCCGAGCGGAGCCGCCGAGGCGCTCGCCGGGCGTAACCAGGCCGCCGCCATAGCGAGGCCGACCGCAGCCGGGGCCGTGGCGGCAACCTTGAGGACATCGCGCCGAGAAACCAACACGTGCCACAGGATACGCCAAATACACCACGGGTAACTGCCGTAACCCGCAAACACCTCGCGAGCATGCAGAAAGTCGCACTCTCGACGTCCCCGGAGTGCGACTTTGCGCATGCTCGCCGGAAAAGGGCGGACCTACTTGGAGCTGGCGGCCGCCAGCTTGGCCAGATCGGCGGCGGTCATCCGGGACCGGTGGTCGTCACCGTCGCGGCGCTGTGACTTAAGCGAGACATCGTGGCCCTCGACTGATTTCCGCAGCGCCCCGACCGTACAGTTCGGCTTGCCGCCCAACGCCGTGAACGGGTCGTAGTGAAAGTGTCGCATGGCGTTGCCGTGCGTGATCCGGTCGATGTCGGTATCGCCGACCCCGGCCATCGAGTCGGCGAACACCTCTGGCGACAACGGCCAGTTGGAGTCGGAATGCGGGTAGTCGCACTCCCAGGTGACCATGTCCAGATCCAGCGCGCCACGGCTGGCCATCCCGAACTTGTCATCGATGAAGCAGGTGATGACGTGCTCGTTGAACACCTCGCTGGGCAGTTTGTCACCGAAGTCCTGACCGGTCCAGGCGTGGTGGCGATCGTAGTTGTAGTCGATTCGCTCCAGGAAGTAGGGGATCCAGCCGATGCCGCCCTCCGACAGGGCCACCTTGAGATCGGGGAATTTGCGGAGCATCTTCGACCACACCAGATCGGCCGCGGCCTGCACGATGTTCATCGGCTGCAGGGTGATCATCACGTCCATCGGCGCATCGGGCGCTGTGATGGTCAGCTGCGACGACGACCCGATGTGCATGCACACCACCACCGACTCCTCGCTGCACGCCCGCCACACCGGGTCCCAGTGATCGGAGTGAA
>NZ_JBYCKY010000332.1:0-1210 GCF_057473605.1 Mycobacterium sp. TH-M82
GGGCAGCCTCAACGACACCCAGGCGTTTCACGATCCCGACGGCTTCACCTACTACGTCATCAGCAGCCAAGACCCCGGTGTGGCGAACTGGGTCGACGACTCCGGCATCAACGACGGAAGCATCTTGCTGCGCTGGCAGGACGTCACGGGGCCGATCCCGAGCACTGCGGTCACGACCGAGGTGGTCAATGTCGCCGATGTCGGCAATGATCTGCCGGCGGATACTCCCGTCGTCACCCCCGCCGAATACGCCGCCGACGTCCACGATCGGCTGTTGGAATACGACTACGTGCACGACCAGAACGACGGCCTGGGCTGGCTGGGGGCCAACCTGCGCTACGACCAGTTAGAGGCTGCGATCGGCCCCGACCAGTTCCACCAGATGTTCGGCGGGCAAACCGACGTGGCGTCGATAGCCGACCGGCTGACGCCGGCGCTGAGCCCCGACCCGCTCACCCTCGCGCACGACATGCTGACCGATCCGGGCGGCAGCCTGACAGCGCTCGTCAACAATCTGCCCCTGGCGATCCAAGACGTCGAGTTGCCCACCGTATTGGCAGCGTTGCAGCTGGGCCACGCCGGCGATTATGGCGGGCTGCAAACGGTCTTGAGCGACGCGTTCACCGACCCGGCCACCAGCATCACCGCCGGGCTGCTCAACGCGCGCGACGACCTGGCGGTCGCGGTGATGAACGCCAGCAGCTCCACGACGCTCAGCGACACCCTGTGGGACTCGCTGGCACAGCTCAATCACGAGGTGTTGACCACGCTGCTGAGCCATGTCGGCTAGCGGTATGTCGCTCTGGGGATTCACGTTGCGGCCAGCTGGCATGGCGGCCGGCGCGTTCGCGACGGTGCTGGCGGCCTCGCAGGCGGTTGCCGTGTGGGGTCAGCCGACAGCCATGGACTTGTCGGTGGCGCTGACCTCGGGCTCGGCGAATCCCCTGCAACCGGTGATCGACCAACTGCTCGACGCGCAGCAGCACGTCGAGGCCGCCGACAGTCAGTTCCCGTTCATCGACCCTGCCCAGCTGCCGCTGGTGCACACGTTTGCGCAGAATATGGCGCTGGCTATGCTCTCGCAGCTGGTCGTCACGCTGAACTTCGACACGTAGCACGACGTCGGGCTCCCCTGGGGTCCGTACCCGTGGACCGCCCCCGGCGCCGACCCGCAGGAACTTGCCGTCCTCGCGAATCCGGACACGCTGTA
>NZ_JBYCKY010000333.1:0-1040 GCF_057473605.1 Mycobacterium sp. TH-M82
GCCCGGCAAGCTTCGCCTGGATCAGCCCACCGAAGCTGTCGACGTACATGGCCAGCTGCGGGGCCGGCCAGTGGATCAGGTACAGGTCGAGGTAGTCCAGTCCCAGCCGCTCCAGACTGGCGTTGCAGGCCTCCCGCGCGGTGGTGAAACCCTGGTCTGCGGTGGCCAGTTTGGTGGTGACGAACACCTCGGCGCGGGGGATGCCCGAGGCGGCGATCGCCCGGCCGACGGCGGCTTCGTTGCCGTATACCTTGGCGGTGTCGATCAGCCGGCAACCCAGCTCCAGTGCCGTGGACACCGTACGCTCGGTCTGCGCGTCCGACAACTCGGCCACGCCGATGCCCAGCACCGGCATCGTGTTGTCGTCGTTGAGTGTGACGAAAGGAATCGAACCAGTCGCTGTCATCTCACCTGCCGGTGTCGTCGTAGGTGCGTGGGTCGGGACCCAATCGGGTACCGTCGTCGAGCGAGGATATCGCGGTTACCTGATTCGCGCCGAGTTCGAAGTCGAACACCTCGAAGTTGCTTGCGATCCGCTCAGGGTGCACCGATTTGGGGATCACGATATTACCGAGTTGAATATGCCACCGGATCAACACCTGGGCGGCCGTCTTACCGCAGCTCTCGGCGACCGCGGTGACGGTCGGATGGTTCAGCAGCGAGCCCTGCCCGAGCGGTGCCCACGCCTCGGTGGCGATGCCCAGCTGGGCGTGCACCTCTCGCAGTTCGGCCTGGGTGAACCGCGGATGCAGCTCGATCTGGTTGACGGTGGGCACGATGCCGGTCGCGTCGATGAGCACCCGCAGGTGCCCGGGCTCGAAGTTGCTCACCCCGATGGACCGGATCCGGCCCTGATCGCGCAGATAGGAGAAGGCCTGGAAGGTGTCGACGAACGTGCCGCGTGCGGGCAGCGGCCAGTGGATCAGGTACAGGTCGACGTAGTCGACCCCGAGCCGGTCGACGCTGGCGTCGAACGCCGCCAGTGTCGAGTCGTAGCCGTGGTCGGCGTTCCACAGCTTGGTGACCAGGTACACCTGGTC
>NZ_JBYCKY010000334.1:0-1442 GCF_057473605.1 Mycobacterium sp. TH-M82
TGATCGACCAGCCGCTGATGCGCAACGTGCTGGCCGACCTGGCGGTGGAGGCCGAGGCCGCCACCATGGTCGCGATGCGGATGGCCGGCGCCACCGATCACGCGGCGCACGGCGACGAGGGCGCCGACCGCGAGGGCCTGCTGCGCCGAATCGGCTTGGCGGCCACCAAGTACTGGGTGTGCAAGCAGGCCACCCCGCACGCCGCCGAGGCGATGGAATGCCTGGGCGGCAACGGCTACATCGAGGACTCCGGCATGCCCCGGCTGTACCGGGAGGCGCCACTGATGGGCATCTGGGAGGGCTCGGGCAACGTCGGCGCGCTAGACACGTTGCGCGCCGCGGCGACCCACCCGGACTCGGTGGCGGTCCTCTTCGACGAACTGGCGCAGGCCGCCGGTCAGGACCGGCGGCTCGACGCGCACATCGATGCGCTGAAGTCACAGCTCGGTGACCACGAGACGATCCAATACCGGGCCCGCAAGGTCGCCGAGGACATCTGCCTGGCGCTGCAGGGTGCGCTGATGGTGCGCCACGGGCATCCGGCGGTGGCCGAGGCTTTCCTGGCGAGCCGGCTCGACGGGCAGCACGGCGGGGCGTTCGGCACCCTGCCGGCCGGGCTGGACATCGCGTCGATCCTCGAGCGCGCCCTGGTGAAGGGATGACCCACGCGATCCGGCCGGTCGACTTCGACAACCTGAGGACGATGACCTATGAGGTCACCGGCCGGATCGCCCGGATCACCTTCAACCGGCCGGAGCAGGGCAACGCGATCGTCGCCGACACCCCGCTGGAACTCTCCGCGCTGGTCGAGCGGGCCGACCTGGACCCCGGCGTGCACGTCATCCTGGTGTCGGGCCGTGGCGAGGGCTTCTGCGGCGGATTCGATCTGAGCGCCTACGCCGAAGGGTCGTCCTCGGCGGGCGGCGGCCGCGGCTATGCGGGCACCGTGCTGGACGGCCAGACCCAGGCGGCCAACCATCTGCCCAACCAGCCGTGGGACCCGATGATCGACTACCAGATGATGAGCCGTTTCGTCCGCGGGTTCGCCAGCCTGATGTACGCCGACAAGCCGACGGTGGTCAAGATCCACGGCTACTGCGTGGCCGGCGGCACCGACATCGCTCTGCACGCCGACCAGGTGATCGCCGCCGCGGACGCCAAGATCGGCTACCCGCCGACCCGGGTGTGGGGGGTGCCGGCCGCCGGGCTGTGGGCGCACCGGATCGGTGACCAGCGCGCGAAAAGGCTCCTACTGACCGGGGATTGCATCACCGGCGCGCAGGCCGCCGAATGGGGTCTGGCGGTGGAGGCGCCGGCCCCCGACGACCTCGACGAGCGCACCGAGCGGCTGGTGGCCCGGATCGCGGCGATGCCGGTCAACCAGTTGATCATGGTCAAGCTGGCGTTGAACTCGGCGCTGCTGGCCCAGGGGGTGGCCACCA
>NZ_JBYCKY010000335.1:0-6231 GCF_057473605.1 Mycobacterium sp. TH-M82
CTGGGACGGGACGGACGTCCCGCAGCATCCGGGCTTGCTGACGGGATTGTTTGTCGACTGGCGCGACCTGATCACCGCGCCGCAGATGGCGCTGTGGAACATTTGGGAGGCCATCATCGGCGGTGATCCAACGACAATCGAGCCTGCGCTCCAGAACGGTTTCGACGAAGTGGCCGCGGCGACAACCCAGTTCCCGCAAGCAGTGATCGATACCATCACCGGCGCGCTGGGCGACAGTGCGGGAGCGGCCGCAGGGGCGGCGGGCGACGCGCTTCTCGGCGGTGCCCTCGCCTCGATCTAAGGCCACGGCGGGCACCGTGCCCATCAACCCGCACAGCCGATAGGCTGACGCATCGTGACGAGTACCGACCCGGTGCCGCAGCCGCACGCCACCGCCGAGCAGGTGGAAGCGGCCCGGTATGACAGCAAGCTCGCGCAGGTGCTCTACCACGACTGGGAAGCGGAGAATTACGACGAGAAGTGGTCGATCTCCTACGATCAGCGCTGCATCGACTACGCCCGCGGCCGGTTCGACGCGATCGTGCCCGCCGAGGAGCTAGCCGAGATCGGTGACCTGCCTTACGATCGCGCGCTGGAACTGGGCTGCGGTACGGGGTTTTTCCTGCTCAATCTCATGCAGTCCGGGGTGGTGCGGCGCGGCTCGCTCACCGACCTGTCGCCCGGGATGGTCAACGTCGCGGTGCGCAACGGGGAGGCGCTGGGCTTGGACGTCGACGGCCGGGTCGCCGACGCCGAGGGCATCCCCTATGACGACGACACCTTCGACCTGGTGGTCGGTCACGCGGTGCTGCACCACATCCCCGACGTCGAGTTGTCGCTGCGGGAGGTGCTGCGGGTGCTGCGCCCGGGCGGGCGGTTCGTCTTCGCCGGGGAGCCGACCACCGTTGGCAACGGTTATGCCCGTGCCCTGTCCACGCTGGCCTGGCGGATCACCACCAACGTCACCCGCTTACCCGGGCTCTCCGGCTGGCGGCGCCCACAAGCCGAACTCGACGAGTCCTCGCGGGCGGCCGCGTTGGAGGCCGTGGTCGATCTGCACACCTTCGAACCCGCCGATCTGGAGCGGATGGCGATCTCCGCCGGAGCGGTCGGCGTAGCCACGGCCAGCGAGGAGTTCACCGCCGCGATGCTGGGCTGGCCGGTGCGCACCTTCGAGGCCGCGGTGCCGCCCGGGAAGCTGGGCTGGGACTGGGCGATGTTCGCATTCCGCAGCTGGACCGCGCTGAGCTGGGTGGACGCCAACGTGTGGCGCCACGTGATTCCGAAGGGCTGGTTCTACAACGTGATGGTCACCGGGGTCAAGCCGTCTTGACCACCGGCTTCCCGTAGAGGTGGCTGCGGCTAACTTCTCATTTCGGCCTCTGTTCGCGACGACGGTACGGGACAATGCGACGATGCGCATTCTGGTGGCTGCCCTCCTGATAGGTGTGGTGGGTGTAACGAGCACTGGGGGCAATTGGGCGGGCATTCCGCCGGCAGCCGCCCAGTCGTCCTGCGCCGAGCTGGGCGGAGTGGTGGAAAGCGGGCAGATATGTCACGTCCACGCCGCCAATGCCGGCTACACCGTGGACGTGAAGTTCCCGGTCGACTATCCCGACCAGCAGGTGCTGACGGACTACGTAGCGCAAAACCGCGACGGATTCATCTCCGTGGCAAAGACGAGCGGATCGCACGACCAACCCTACGAAATGGACGCCACCACCGAGCAGTACCGTTCCGGCCAGCCCCCGAACGGCACCCGAAGCGTGGTGCTCAAGATCTTCCAGGAGGTCGGCGGGCCGCACCCCTCCACCTGGTACAAGTCCTTCAACTACGACCTGGCCCGGCGGCAGCCGATCACGTTCGACACGCTGTTCGCGCCGAACAGCAAACCACTGGATGCCATCTTCCCGATCGTGCAGCGCGAACTGGCACGCCAGACCGGGTTGTCGGTGGCGCTGATTCCCGCAGGCTCGGGCCTCGACCCGTCGCATTATCAGAACTTCGCCATCACCGACGAAGACCTGATCTTCTACTTCGCACCCGGTGAGTTGCTACCGCTGCCTGCCGGCCCCACCTCCGTCCGGGTATCGCGCAACGACATCCCCCCACTGACGGTGTAACGCTCCAACACCGTGTTCACCCCGGTTACCGGGTTAGCGGTTACTGCGGAGCGAAACTGTAGACCTGCCCGGTACTGGTGGCGGTCACCACCCGGCGATCGTGACCTACCGAAACCCCGAGCGGAAACCCGCTCGCCTCCGGCAGCGGATAGCTGTTGACGCTGTGGCCGTCGGCCGGGTCGAAGGCCAGCAGCGACAACCCGCCCGGGCCCGCATCGGTACCGGCGACAACGGTGTAGGCGACGGCGCCACCGGCCAGGCTCGATGCCGACAGCGGGGTGGTGTCATCGCGCCGCCACACCTGTTCGGCATGATCACCGCGGTCTCGGAACGCGACCAGATGTGTGTTCGGCCCACCGCCGGCCACGATCAGTCCGCCCGGGGATACCGCGGGCGGTGTCTGCGCCAGAAACGTCAGCGGCACAGACCATTTCGGCGTGCCGTTGGCCGTGTCAAGTGCCCACAACCGTTGGTCACGGCCGTTGACGTAGACGACTCTGCCATCCTCGGACAGCACCGGGCTGGCCAGCACCCCGGCGGAGACCGCGTCGCTGGTCCACGCCTGGGTGAGCAGCGGGTTGTCCCGCGGGTGATATCTCAGCCCGACCAGCCCGGCGGCCCTGGCACCCGGTTGCCAGACGCTCACCACCACCGTCGCGCTCGACGCCGCGAACGCGGGCGCGGCGGCCACCGGGCAGCCCGGTCGCGCCGGGGCGCAGTCGGATAATCCCCGATTGAAATCGGTCGGGTCGACGCCGTCGACCAGGTCCAGCGGACTGCCGACCACCGTGCCGCGGTGGGCGTCGAAGACCAGCACCTGACCCAGGTGGGTGATCACCAGCAACTGGCCATCGCCCAGAATCCTTGGCGTGGCGGGCATCCCGATCACCGGTGCACGCCAGCGGATCCACTGGGTGGTGGGAAACGACAGCATCGCGCCGGGTTGGCCGACGTAGACGTTGTCGAAGCCGTCGAAGAGCGGGCCGAAAAACCCGCCGCCCTGGTAGAGCCGGGTGCACCACCGCTGCCGGCCGTTGTTGTCGTTTTCCCACTCCACCAGCGAGCAACCCTCTCGGGTCTGCCCGTTGAGTGCCAGCCAGCCGTGTGCGCTCAACGCCGGACCGGCTCCCAGTTCCCCCTTGACGGAGCGGGTCCAGGCCAGTCGGAGGTTTTGTGCACCGACAGTCGCGGTGTAGCCGCTGTTGGCGGCGTTGCCGTACGGGGCGGACCAGCCGGGTGCGGGTGCGGCGTCGACCCACGAGTCGGTGTTGCCACAGCCGCCCAGCGGAAGGGCGAGAAGGGTGAGCGGGACGAGCCACACCACGGCAACGAACCGCCGCAGGTTTGCCCAGTTCAGCGGGCGAGCACGTTGGGCGAACACGGTGCAGTCCCCAGTCCTTCTCCGCGCGGTTGCCGAACAAGTCGCTGACTAAGCCGCTGACCAAGTCGCTGACCAAGTCCACGTCAGTCCAAGTGAATCCAAGTGAGGGTAGCGCGGCGCGGCAGAAGGTTCGCGTAGGCTTTGCCGCCATGACCACCATGTGGGGCGCCCCGCTTCGTCGCCGCTGGCGGGGATCGCGGTTAGGTGACCCACGTCAGGCCAGGTTTCTCACTCTGGCCTCGCTGAGGTGGGTGCTGGCCAACCGGGCCTACACCCCGTGGTACCTGGTGCGTTACTGGCGGCTGCTGAAGTTCAAGTTGGCCAATCCGCACGTCATCACCCGCGGCATGGTCTTCCTGGGCAAGGACGTGGAGATTCACGCCACCCCGGAACTGGCTCAGCTGGAGATCGGTCGATGGGTGCACATCGGGGACCAGAACACCATCCGCGCGCACGAGGGTTCGGTGCGGTTCGGCGACAAGGTGGTGCTGGGCCGCGACAACGTCATCAACGCCTACCTCGACATCGAAGTCGGGGACTCGGTGCTGATGGCCGACTGGTGCTACGTCTGCGACTTCGACCACAAAATGGACGACATCGACCTGCCGATCAAGGACCAGGGCATCGTCAAAAGTCCGGTCCGCATCGGCCCGGACACCTGGGTCGCGGCCAAGGTGACCGTGCTGCGCGGCACCAGCATCGGCCGCGGCTGCGTACTGGGTTCACATGCCGTGGTGCGCGGTGTCATCCCGGACTACTCGATCGCGGTGGGCGCACCGGCCAAGGTGGTCAAGAACCGCAAGCTGGCCTGGGAGACCTCGGCCGCGCAGCGCGCCGAGTTGGCCGCCGCGCTGGCCGACATCGAACGCAAGAAAGCGTCCCGCTGAGCCGGAGCCCAGCCGCAGGCCGCTACCGCTGATCGCCTGCTTCGGTGGATTCGGTAAGGGATTGCTGGTACTTGCTGCGCACCGACGAGCCGCGTGTCGCCGCAACCTGATCGGGGACCATGCGCCGCCAGGCAAAATCACGCAGCCGCTGCGGCAGCACACCGGCGAACCGGGTCAGCGGGCCGACATAGCTGGGGACGGTGACCTCGAAGCGCGGCCGCCGCACGGTTCGCACAACGGCGCGCGCGACGTCGCCCGGCTGCAGCAGCCGGGCGCCGCCGGCGGAGGTGCCGGCGGCCAGGTCGGTGTCCACCACGGCCGGCATGATCACCGAGACCTGGACTCCGCTGCCGTGCAATTCTTCGCGCACACCGACCAGATAGCCGAACACGCCGTGTTTGGTGGCCGCGTAGCTGGATTCGCCGGGGGGCGAGACCTTTGCCGCTGCTGAGGCGACGGTCACGATGTGTCCGCCGCCGCGTGCCCGCATCGCGGGTGCCGCCAGCCGAACACCGCGTATGACGCCGTGCAGGTTGACTTCCAGCATGCGTTTCGTCGCCGATTCGGGTTCCTGGTCGAACGGGCCGACCCACATCACACCGGCATTGCAGACCAGTACATCGATCGGCCCCCACAGCGACTCGGTCGCGGCGAGGAAGTTCCGGAAAGACCCGGTGTCGGTGACGTCGAGTTGGAATCCTTCGACCGTGCCGGGAAGCTCGGCTGCGGTGCGGCGCACAGCCTCGACGTCGAGATCACCGATGGCGACGCGCGCCCCGGCGGCGGCCAACTGCCGGGCGATCTCCCGGCCGATTCCACGTGCGGCGCCGGTCACCGCCGCTACCTGGCCTTCGATTGGTCGCGTCATAAGCCCTCAGTGCCCCGGTGCTGGAATGCCGACACAAGAAGCACGTCGGGGGGCGCTTTGCCGCGTGCCGTGTCGCAGTCAACGCAGCGTACCGGCAACCCGCGTGGGCAACGCTGGCGCTACGCCGACCTGGCCGGACAATACCACCGTCGTCCTGGTAGCCACGACCGACGCCGCGCTGCTTTTCACCGGTCCGGCAGCGCGTGCTCGATGATCGGCCGGCGCGGTTGCGGTTCTCGCTCCCGCCGTTTGGCGGCCAGATACACCTGCGCGGTCTCGTCGGCCACCGTGCCCCAGTCGAAGTCGGAGGTGAGCCGCTCGCGGGCGGCAGCGGCCCGGCGCTGCGCACCAACCGGATCGTTGAGCACTCCCTGAACCGCGACCGCCAGCCCGGCCACGTCGCGCGGCGGACAGGACACACCGGTCACCCCGTCGATCACCGCCTCGCCCAGCCCGCCGGCGTTGGACGTCACCAGCGGGGTGCCAGCGGCGGCGGCTTCCAGCGCTGCCAGCCCGAAGGGCTCGTAATGGCTGGGCAGCACCGCCGCGTCGGCCCGGTGCAGCAACGCCAGCAACTCCTCATGGTCAAGCTGCCCGACGAAGCGCGTCGCCTTGCGCACCCGGTGCCGGCGGGCACACTCGACCAGCCAGTCGTACTGGGTGCCCTCCCCGGCGACGGTCAGCGTGGTCCCCGGGTGGGCGCGCCGGATTCGCGGCAGCGCGGCGATGGCGTCGTGCACGCCCTTCTCGTATTCGAGCCGTCCGACGTACACCAGCTCGGGTGGGCCGGTGCACGGGCGTCGTGGGGCGAACGGCCACCGGGCCGCATCGATCCCATTGCGGATCACCGTGGTTTCGGCCTGGCCGGGCCCGAAAAGTTCGGTGATCTCCTCGCTCATCGACGTTGAACAGGTGATCAGCGAGTCGGATTCGTTGACCAGCCAGGATTCGATCGCGTGCACCTGACGACTC
>NZ_JBYCKY010000336.1:0-3144 GCF_057473605.1 Mycobacterium sp. TH-M82
GCTCCGACGGCAGGTGCTCGCGCCAGAACGACACGTCGTGCCCACCCGGGTAAAACCCACCGGCCGGCGGCGTGCGCAGTTGCCCGGCGAATTGACGGGCGGCGGGGTAGAAGCGGTCACCGGTGCCGCAGTCCACCCGGATCGGGATCGACGCCAACTGCGGCAGCCTGAACACCGAGTTCGTCCGCCAGTCGTCGATGCTGTCGAACGCCCCCGGCGTTGCGCCCCAGTACGTCATGAACAACGCGGGGCTGATCGCGCAGATCCCCGCGGTCCGCTCCGGACCGAGGCGGGCGCCAAGTAACAGTGCTCCGTACCCGCCCATCGACCAGCCCATGAACCCGACTCGGGAGGTGTCCAGGCCCTTGGCGGACAGCATCGGGATCAGTTCGTCGAGCACCATCGCCCCGGAGTCCTGACCCGATGCCCGACGGTGCCAGTAGGTGTCGCCGCCGTCGACACTGACCACGGCGAACGGCGGCCGGCCCGTCTGTACCAGCTGGGCAAGGCCGTCCTCGATACCGAGATCCATCACTCCGGCCGCGCTACTACCCCTGCCGTGCAACGCGATCACCGGCCGCAGCGGCGTGGTCTGGCCCGGCGGCCGGACGATGATCCAGTTGGTTTCGGTGCCGCCGCGCGCCGCGGAGACAAACGATCCGGACAGCCGGGTCGGCAGGGCGCTGCCCGCCGGTACCGGCTCGAACGGAACGGTTGGCGCCGACGGCGGCGACGCCTGGGGCTCAACCGGATTCAGTAACGCGCTCGCCAGGTAGGCGCCCGCCGCGCCGGCGGCCGCGCCGGCGCCGAAACGCAGTACCGCACGGCGGGTCAACTCGGGCATGAGCGTCATCATCCCGCGCTGAACAGCGTTGCCCGCAAAGGCGCGCCGCGGCCCATCCCGCGGTCGCCGCTGCCCATCGGCTGCGTTCGGTAACGGTGCGATGAGAGTTCGGTAACCGAAGGGCCGCGTCGCTGCCGTTGAGCCCGATCTGAATGCTAGCGTCCGGCCATGCGCGGACACGGAACCCATCTCACCCACCCCTTGGCCGCCATGCAGTTTCCTTGGTGACTCGCTGAGACGGAGACGGCATGGTTTTCATATCGCAACTGCGCCAGGGATTGTCGCAGCGTCAGCTCAACATGATCGCCATCGGTGGTGTGATCGGCGCCGGTTTGTTCATCGGGTCTGGTGTGGTGATCAATTCAGCCGGTCCCGCGGCGTTTCTGACCTACGCGGCCTGCGGTGCGCTGGTCATCCTGGTCATGCGAATGCTCGGTGAGATGGCCAGCGCCAACCCATCCACGGGGTCGTTCGCAGATTATGCGAGAAAAGCCCTGGGCGACTGGGCCGGATTCTCGGCTGGTTGGCTGTATTGGTATTTCTCGGTGATCGTGGTCGGTTTCGAGGCCGTCGCCGGCGGCAAGGTCATCACCTATTGGTTCGGTGCGCCGACGTGGTTGGCCGCCTTGATCCTGATGGTGACGATGACCGCCACCAACCTGTTCTCAGTCGCTTCGTTCGGTGAGTTCGAATTCTGGTTCGCCGTGATCAAGGTTTCGTCCATTGTGGTATTCCTGGGGCTTGGGGCCACCTTCGTGCTGGGCTTGTGGCCAGGTCACAACATGGATTTTCACAACCTCAGCGCACACGGCGGATTCATGCCGAATGGCCTCAGCGGTGTCTTCGCGGCCGTCGTGGTGGTGATGTTCTCCATGATGGGTGCGGAGATCGCCACCATCGCCGCCGCCGAGACCCCCGACCCTCAGCGTGCGGTCCGGCGAGCAACCAACACGGTGATCGTTCGGATTGCGATCTTCTTCGTCGGCTCGGTTTTTCTGCTCGTTGTGATCCTGCCGTGGACGTCCGGGGAACTCGGCGCGTCGCCCTATGTGGCGGCGTTGAAGGAGATGCGGATCCCGGGTGCCGACCACATCATGAACACGGTGGTGCTGATCGCGGTCTTCTCCTGCCTGAACTCGAGCCTCTACACCGCGTCTCGCATGCTTTTCGTGCTCGCCGCCCAGCAGGAGGCGCCGAGCCGGTTGGCCAGACTGAGCTCGCGCGGTGTCCCGCATCTGGCGGTGCTGTTGTCGTCGGTGGTGGGCTTCGCGGGAGTCGTCATGGCGCGGGCGGCACCCGACACGGCGTTCATCTTCCTGCTCAACTCGTCAGGCGCCGTGGTCTTGTTCGTGTACCTGCTGATCGCGCTTTCGCAAATCGTGCTGCGCCACCGGACGCCACCGGAGATGTTGCGGGTGAAGATGTGGTTCTTCCCGCTTCTTTCTTTCCTTGCCCTGACCGGAATCATCGCGGTGCTGGTGCAGATGGCGTTGGACGATGCTGCGCGCAGCCAGCTCTGGTTCGGTCTGGTGTCCTGGGGTGTCGTGATCCTGCTGTACCTGGCCGTGAAACGGTGGCGCGGGTCAGGGGGAACGCTCGACGAACCGCAGCCTGCCCAGCGCGAGTCGATGTTGGTGCTGGCCGCCACCGAGCCGTTGTCGATGGTCGAGGTTTACCACGAGCTGAGACGCGGCGACGCGCCGCCCCGGCTCGGTGTGCATTTCAGCCCGGTGCCGCAGGGCCGCTAACCTTTGCAGCATGTGCGGGGGCGTTGTTAGAATACGGCCGCATTTGCGATGCTTTGGAGGGATAACTGGTGTCACGTCCAGGCCGCCGTTTGCGCCTGCTGTCGTTCGGGATGGTGCCCCTGGTCACCGTGCCGCCCGCGCACGCCGATCTCGACGACCTGATCCCCTTCGATTTCATCGCTGGCGTCGTCTCCGTCGCCGAAGCCGTCGGCCCCGGCGCGGACGCTGACGTTCCGGTCGCGCCCGCGTTGGCGGCGGCGGACTCATCGGATCTCATCGGGTCGGCGGGCTACACCCTGATATCGACGATCGAGGTCGTGCTCGCGGGCTTGTTCCAGGCGGAAGTCTACGGCTCGATTCACGACCTCGGCGAAGCATGGGTCACCGGTCCGTTCGGCGCCCTGTTCGATCCGATCATCAACGCGCCGTTCGTGGCGATGACCGGGCGGGACCTGATCGGCAACGGCGTGGATGGCACGCTGGGCAGCCCCGATGGTGGCCCCGGGGGGTGGTTGTTCGGCGACGGCGGCAACGGTTTCGATCCGGGCGCCG
>NZ_JBYCKY010000337.1:0-3420 GCF_057473605.1 Mycobacterium sp. TH-M82
CACGGCACCTTCCAGTTCAGCTACACCACCGACAAAGCCGACGGCGACGGCAGCTTCCCGGCCGGCTCACACACCGACATCGCGGTGCCGGCCGTACAGTTCCCGCACGGCTACCAGGTGAGTGTCACCGGCGGCCACGTCGTCTCGGCAGCCAACGCCCCCGAACTGGTCGTCGCTTCGAACCCCAATGCAAGTACCGTCACCGTCACCGTGACCGCCGCCGGCGCCGACGGCGGATCAGGAACGGGGTAAAATCGGGCTCTACTGACGTGAATGTGGATGACCCTGGGTGTGGTATGGGAGTTCTAGGGTGACCGGTCCGCAGGCCAGGAGAACAAGTGCCAGCGCGGCCTAGGCGCTGTGGAAGCCATAGGCGCGCGGCGCACCAGCGGTCGAGTAGCTCGCCAGCAGTACCAGCATCCAGGTCGCCGGCGAATATCTCCCGTAGCGCCTCCTTGAGTTGGTAGGCGCGCCAAAGCATTCCACTGCTGCGGGGTTTGGGCTTGGGTGTCGGTGAGATCGGCGGGGTTTTTCAGCAACGCCCAGCGTGCCCCCTTGAACGTCCTGGCGATCCGTTGATCGGGCAGCGCGCGGGCGGCCCGCCAGATCTGGCGGCGCTTGTGGTGAAGTTGTTTGCTGTTGCCCCGGGCAGCTGCCGGGCCTTGAAGTCCTCATCGAACTTCCGCCTGCTTGCTGCCATCGCCGCCTCCTCAATAGCGACGCCTCCACGCCACGATCAGAAGCCCACCTGCTGAGTCGTTGAACCGAGATGATCGGTGGCTCAGTCGCGTAGCAGAAAGCCCAACACCACGCTTTCGAAGGCGTCCTTCGCCTCGACCATCGTCCAGTGCCCGCAGTTAGGGAACACGTGAAACTCGGCCTTCGGAATCGTGCGCATCGGGATCAGTGCCATGTCCAGCGGGCTCACCCGGTCGTCACGGCCCCAGGTGATCAACGTCGGCGCCGCGACCCGGTGCAGCATCGCCCAGGGCGGCGGCCGCTTGGCGGACCGCATCGCCGCGACCATCGCAGCGAAGGCATCTTTGCCGTACATCCGCCGTGCGCTGGCCAGGCTCGGCGGATCGGTGGCCAACTGCCAGCGCTCCTCGATGAGCTCCTCGGTCACCACCGCGGGGTCGTACACCATCGAGTGCAGCCACTGGATCAACCGGTCGCGGGTGGGGTTCTCGGTGAACTCCTGCAGCAGCCGGATGCCCTCCGTCGGCTCCGGACTCAACAGATTCGTGCCGATACCGCCGATGGTCACCAATCGACGGACTTTCTCCGGCTGGCCGATGGCGTAGTTGACCCCGACACCACCGCCCATCGAGTTGCCGACGATGTCGACGGTGTCCAGTTGCAGCGCGTCGACGAACCGGGACAGCGCGTCGAACGCGGTCAGCATCGGGTGACCCCCGAAGTCGTCGCTGACCCCGAAACCGGGGAATTCCAGGATCAGGCAACGGAAATGCTGGGCGAAGGTGGGCAGCACACCGCGGAAATTGCGCCACCCCGTCACACCGGCCCCGGAACCGTGCAGCATCAGCAACGGCGGACCGTCACCAGCATCGTGGTAACGCAGCACCCCCGGCTCGGTGGTGACCTCGCGGAGGGTCCCTTCGTAGCTCAGCTCTGACGGCATATGGCTCCCCAATTCGCCGAGATCGGCGTTAGCGCGAAAAACGTCGGGTACCCGACACGCTAACGTCGATCTCGACGCATCACGGTGTCGGGGTCGGACGCCGCCCGCACTGGTGCCGCCTCGACGCCAACTCGCCGGTCACGCGTGCGTGCCGCCGTCGACGCGGACCTCGGTTCCGGTGATGAACGCGCCGTCCTCGGAGACCAGCATCGCGACGACGCCGGCGACCACCGCGGGGTCGGCCATCGGGGCGCCGCTGGATGTCAGCGTGGTGGGCAGGACCGGAGACAGCTTGGCCAGCAGCGACCAGTCGGAGTCGGGCGGCAGGTAGCCGGCGGTGGCGTCGGTGATCCCGGACTTGATGCTGCCCGGCGCCACCGACACCGCCCGTAAACCCTGCTTGCCGTACTCCAGCGCCAGCGCATGGGTGAAGGACTGGATCCCGCCCTTGCTGGCGGCGTAGGCAGCCATGTAGGGGTGCGCGAACGCCGCCGAGGTCGAGCTGAAGTTCACGATCGCGCTGCTGGCGTTAGCCAGCAGCGCCGGCAGTGCCTCCCGGACCATCAGGAAGGTGCCGGTGAGGTTGACGCCGACGATCCGGTTCCACAGCTGCAGGCTCATCTCGTGGGTGTGCGCCGCGCGCAGCACGCCGGCGGCGTTGACCAGAGAGTCCAGACCCCCCAGTGTTTCGACAGCCGACCGGACCCCGTCGACGACCGACTGCTCGTCGCCGACGTCGATCTCCAACGTGGTCAGCCGATCGGCCGAACCAGCCGCCGACGCCTGTGCCCGGGTCTCGGCCAAGCCCGCCGCGTCGACGTCCGCGGCGACCACCACGGCACCCTCAGCCAGCAGTCGCAGCGCGGTGGCCTGCCCGATCCCGGACGCGGCGCCGGTCACCAGGATCCTGCGGTCATCAAGGCGCTTCATGTCGTTTCCCGTCGTGCCCCAGGTCGGCTACGGCGTGTCGCGGCCGGCCAATCGCGTCGGTTTCCCCGTACGCCAGTCCTCGACCTCGGGCGGCAGCGCCACCGGGTACTTGTTCTCGTTATGGCTCGCCCAATGCGCATGGCCCAGCTGATGGACGTGGAAGCCGTGCCGCAGCGCCTCGGCGAAGCCCATCGCGTCGGCGGCGGCATTCACCGAATCCTTGATCAGCAGCGCGGCCATCGTGGGACGCTCTGCGATGCGCCGGGCGAACTCCAGGGTTTTGTCTGCCAACTCGTCGCGCGGGAACACCTTGGACACCATGCCCAGCCGGTATGCCTCGTCCGCGTCGATGGAATCACCGGTCAGCAGCAGCTCTTTGGCTTTGCGCGGGCCGAATTCCCAAGGGTGAGCATAATATTCCACTCCCGGCATGCCCAACCGCACACCGACCACGTCGGAAAATTTCGCGTTGTCGGCGGCCACGATCAAATCGCAGGCCCAGATCAGCATCAGGCCAGCCGAGATGGCGTTGCCCTGCACCTGGGCGATCGTGATCTTGCGCAGCTCCCGCCAGCGGCAGGTATTAGAGAAGTAAAAGTGCCACTCCTGCAGGTAGGTCTTCTCCGCGACCGATCCTCGCGTGGCGCCGTGGGAACGAAACGTCGGGTGCTGCGCCGGGCCGGGTTGGCGTTCGGCCAGCGCCGCCTCCGATCCCAGGTCGTGGCCGGCGGAGAAGTTCTTTCCGCGCGCCGCCAGGATCACCACCCGAACAGTGTCGTCGGCCTCGGCCCGGCAGAACGCCTCGTCGAGCTGCACCAACAGGGTGCGGTTCTGCGCGTTGTGCGCCT
>NZ_JBYCKY010000338.1:0-2473 GCF_057473605.1 Mycobacterium sp. TH-M82
CGGCCAGCGCGGCGGCGACCCGGTCGGCGCCGTCGGGGTTGGCGACGTGGTGCACCGCCAACTCGGCGGAGTCCTCCCCCACGATCTCGCAGACCCGGTCGATCATCGCCGCAGTTGCGTTGTTGACCGTGCGCACCCGTTGGGCCAGAACGAGTTTCCCGTCCTCGATGCGCAGCACCGGCTTGAGCGCCAGCGCGGTGCCCAACCACGCCTTGGCCCCGCCGATCCGTCCGCTGCGGCGCAGGTTGTCCAGGCGGTGGACCACGATGTAGGCGTGGCCGCGGGACACCGCCGCGCCGGCGGCGCCGGCGACGGCCTCCAGATCGCCGCCCGCGGCCGCGGCCCGCGCGGCGGCCAGCGCGACGAAGCCGGTGCCCATCGCGGCCGACCTCGAGTCGACGACCCGCACGGCCGGGCCCAGTTCGGCCGCCGTGCGTTGCGCGGCGGCACAGGTTCCCGACAGGCCCGAGGAGATGTGCACCGCCACCACGCCGTCGCCGCCGCTGTCGGTCAACGCCTGCCGGTAGGCGGCGTCGAGTTCGGCCGGCGTCGCCGCCGCGGTGGTGGCGTGACGCTTGTGGAGGTCCTCGGGGATCTCGTCGACGCCCTCACGCAGGTCGGCGCCGTCGAGCAGGATGTGCAGCGGGACCACGCGGATCGCCCACTTCTCGCACAGGTCGGCCGGCAGCCGCGACGACGCATCGGTCACCACCACGACAGTCATCAGCGCCGCTCCTTCTCATCGCTGCGCTCTGCATCGTCGTCGGCGCGGGTCACGGTCAGTCACACGGCTTCTCGGCCGCCACTTGAGCCTTTTGCAAGGCTTCGGCCAGCGCCTTGAGCATCAGCTCGGCGACCGCCTGGTGGGCCTCGAAGTTCCAGTGGATGCCGTCGGGGTTGCCTCGGCCGCTCATGATCTGTTCGGCCACAGCGGCTTTGAGGTCCACCAGCGGAACGTCGTGGCGCTGCGCCCATTCGGTGATCGCCGCCACCGTGCCGGGACGGCCGTGGTGCGCCTTCCCGTAGGTCTCGGCGATGTGCACCGACGGCAGGGATGCCACGATCGGGATGCCCGGGCGGTTGAAATCGATTGCGGCACGGGTCTGTTCGAGATAGTCGGCGCTCAGGCGCGGGGGCAGCGCGGGCCTGGCCACCGGCGAGAGCCGCGGCTGTACCCAGCCGTACCCGTCGCGTACCCAGCGCCGCAGCCACGACGGGCGCACGTAGCGGATCAGCTCGCGCAACGCCGTCGGCAGCACCGAGGGCAGCGAATCCATCCCGCCGGTCGCGAAGACCACCGCGCCCGCCCTGGGTAGCGCCGCCCAGGCGCGCGGGTCCTGGGTCGCCGCCCACCAGACGTCCCGGCAGGTCCAGCCGATGCGACCGATCAGCTCCAGGTCCCAGCCTAGCTGTGCGGCAACGAGATTGGGCCAGATCCGCGGGTCGTCGGCGGGCAGTCCCCCGGTGGGCCCGTAGTAGGCCAGGGAGTCGGCGAACACCAGCAGGGTGGGACGCGCCTCAGAGGACATCGCCGAACACCTGCGCCGACGCGTTCCAGACGTCCAGGCGCCAGCCGATGCCGTCGAACCCGTCGCCTTCGCCGCGGGAGTGGCCGGACAGTTGCACCCAGCTCGCGTTGCCCATGCCGCCCAGGACCGGCCAGTTGCCGACCGGCAGCTTGAGCAGCGCGGCCGACAGCGCGGCGATCAGCCCACCGTGGGCGACGAACACCACCGGTCGATCCGGCTGGTCGGGGTCGCCCCAGCCCGGGTTGCCGGCGACCAGCTCGGCGACCACCGGCAGGCTGCGCGAGGCCACGTCCACCCGGCTCTCCCCACCGTGCGGTGCCCACGTGGCGTCTTCGCGCCACGCCAGCCGGGCTCCCGGGGCCTCGGCGTCGATCTGGGTGTGCGTCAAGCCCTGCCAGTCGCCGAGATGGGTTTCGCGCAGCCGCTCGTCGACCCGCACGTCCACGCCGGCCCGCTCCCCCAGCGTCACCGCGGTGTCGTAGGCGCGCCGCAGGTCCGAGGAGACGATCAGCAGCGGCTGCTGCTTGCCCAGCGCCTCGGCCGCGGCGATCGCCTGCGCCCGGCCCAGCTCACTGAGCTCGGTGTCCAGCTGGCCCTGCATCCGGCTGCCGAGGTTGTAGGCGGTCTGGCCGTGCCGCAACATCACCAGGCGACGAATTCTCATAGCGGATCCGCCGATTCCGCCGACAGGTCCACCGGCACCACCGGGCAGTCGCCCCACAGGCGGTCCAGGGCGTAGTAGTCGCGGTCGTCCTGATGCTGGATGTGCACGACGATGTCGCGGTAGTCCAGCAGCGTCCAGCGGCCTTCCCGGGTGCCCTCGCGGCGCGCGGGCTTGTAGCCGGCCCGGCGCATCTTCTCCTCGACCTCGTCGACGATGGCGTTGACCTGCCGCTCGTTGGACGCCGACGCGATGACGAAGCAGTCCGTGATGACCAGCTGGC
>NZ_JBYCKY010000339.1:0-2852 GCF_057473605.1 Mycobacterium sp. TH-M82
TTACACGAACACCAGCAGACTCAGACCGCCGAGGAGATCGCCGCCGAACAGGCCGCCATGCTGGCCGGCGCGAAGGCGAGCGCTGACCCCTCCGGCCGGGTGCCGGTTCCGCCGCCGCCCACCGATCCCTCCGGCCCGGCGGCGGCCGCTGCGGACCCAGCGGCCACGGTGCTCAACCAGCAGGCCCAGCAGGGTGTAGCCAAGGTGCTGAATTCCGATGTGCCGCCGCGTGATGCCGCCGAGCGGGTCACCTTCGCCACTTGGGCGATTGTCACCGGGAAGTCACCGGGCGGCATCTTCAACACCCTGCCCGCCCTCGACGACGACACCGCCGCCAAGATGGCGCAGCGGCTCTCCGAGCGCGCTGACGGTCCCATCGCCGCCGCCGACGTTCACGCCGCCTCGACCATCGAGGCGCTGGCCACCACTGTCCGGGGATTCCTGGAGGCCGGCGAGCTGGACGGGTTCGTGCGCACCCTGCGGGCACCGCAGGAGGGTTCGAAACAGTTGCCGGTCTTCGTTTTTCACCCGGCGGGCGGATCGACGGTGGTGTATCAGCCGCTGCTGGCCCGGCTGCCGGCCGACACCCCGGTGTACGGCTTCGAACGCGTCGAGGGCTCCATCGCCGAACGCGCCGCGCAGTACGTCCCCAAGCTGCTGGAGCTGGGCGGCAACGGGCCGTTCATGCTGGCCGGCTGGTCGCTGGGTGGTGCGCTGGCCTACGCGTGCGCGATCGGGCTGCGGCGTGCCGGCGCCGACGTCGGCTTCGTCGGTCTGATCGACGCGGTGCGGCCCGGCGAGGAGATCCCGCAGACCAAAGAGGAGATCCGAGCCCGGTGGGACCGCTACGCCCGCTTCGCGGAGCGGACGTTCAACGTCGAGATCCCCGAGATCCCTTACCAGGAGCTGGAGAAGCTCGATGACGCGGGCCAGGTGCAGTTCGTGCTGGACGCGATCAAGGCCAGCGGCGTGGAGATCCCGGGCGGGATCATCGAGCACCAGCGTACGTCCTATCTGGATCAGCGGGCGATCGACACCGCCGAGATCGCGCCCTACGACGGTCACGTCACGCTGTATATGGCCGACCGCTACCACGACGATGCGATCACCTTCGAGCCGCGCTACGCCATCCGCAAACCGGACGGCGGCTGGGGCGACTACGTCGCCGACCTGGAGGTGGTGCCGGTCGGCGGCGAACACATCCAGGTCATCGACGAGCCGATCATCGCCAAAGTCGGCGCGCACATGAGCGAGGCGATCAACCGCATCCAGGCCGGCAGCCGCGAGGGAGTGGTCAAGTGAGCACCAAGACCACCGCCGAGCAGCTGGCCGAGCTGCGCGAGAAGTTGGAACTTGCCGCCGAACCCGGCGGTGAGAAGGCCGTCGCCAAGCGGGCCAAGAAGGGAATCCCCAGTGCCCGCAGCCGTATTCACGCACTGCTGGACCCGGGCACTTTCTTGGAGATCGGCGCGCTGTGCAAGACGCCTGGCGATCCGAATGCGCTGTACGGCGACGGCGTGGTCACCGGCCATGGCCGGATCAACGGCCGCCCGGTGGGGGTGTTCAGCCACGACCAGACCGTGTTCCAGGGCTCGGTGGGCGAGATGTTCGGCCGCAAGGTGGCCAAGCTGATGGAGTGGGTGGCGATGGTGGGCTGCCCGATCGTCGGCATCAACGACTCGGCCGGCGCCCGCATCCAGGACACGGCGACCTCGCTGGCCTGGTATGCCGAGCTGGGCCGCCGCCACGAGATGCTGCGCGGCCTGGTGCCGGAGGTCTCCGTCATCTTGGGCAAATGCGCCGGCGGCGCGGTGTATTCGCCGATCCAGACTGACCTGGTGGTGGCGGTGCGCGACCAGGGCTACATGTTCGCCACCGGGCCCGACATGGTCAAGGAGGCCACCGGCGAGGACGTCACCCTCGACGAGCTCGGCGGCGCCGACAACCAGGCCCGCTACGGCAACATCCACCAGGTCGTCGCTGATGAAGCCGCGGCCTTCCAGTATGTCCGTGACTACCTGTCGTTCCTGCCCGCCAACACCTTCGACGACCCGCCGGTCGTCAACCCCGGCCTGGAGCCGGAGATCACCCCCAGCGATCTGGAGCTGGACTCGATCGTGCCGGACGCCGACAACACCGCCTACGACATGCACGAGATCCTGCTGCGCATCTTCGACGACGGCGACGTCTTCGATGTCGGCGCGCAGCGCGGCCAGGCGATCATCACCGCGTTCGCCCGGGTCGACGGCCGCCCGGTCGGCGTGATCGCCAACCAGCCGATGGTGCTGTCCGGTTCGATCGACAACGAGGCCTCCGATAAAGCCACCGGCTTCCTCCGGTTCTGCGACTCCTACAATCTGCCGCTCGTTTTCGTGGTCGACACGCCGGGTTTTCTGCCGGGTGTGGAGCAGGAGAAGGGCGGCATCATCAAACGTGGCGGCCGATTCTTCAACGCGATGGTTGAGGGCGACGTGCCGAAGGTCACCGTCATCACTCGCAAGGCCTACGGCGGGGCGTATGCCGTGATGGGATCCAAACAGCTGTCGGCGGACCTGAACTTCGCGTGGCCGACCGCGCGGATCGCGGTGATCGGCGCCGAGGGTGCGGCCCAGCTGCTGATGAAGCGCTTCCCGGATCCGAACGCGCCCGAGGCAGTGGAAGTCAAGCGCAACTTCATCGAGGGCTACAACCTCAACATGGCAATCCCCTGGACCGCCGCCGAGCGCGGTTACATCGACGGCGTCATCCAGCCGCACGAAACCCGGCTGCTGCTGCGAAAGTCGTTGCGGCTCTTGGTCGATAAGCAGAACGGGCCCAAGGTGCTGCGCAAGCACGGCCTGACGCCGATCTGA
>NZ_JBYCKY010000340.1:0-2964 GCF_057473605.1 Mycobacterium sp. TH-M82
CCGGTGGCGATGATCACCGACTTTGCCGCGATTGTCTGCCCGCCGACGGAGACTGCGCCGTTCGGGGTGAGGGCGCCTCGACCCCGGATCACCTCGACCTTGCGCCGCTTCAACAGCCCGGACAGGCCGCCGACCAGCTTGTCGACGACGCCCGTCGTCCGCTCGCTCACCTTGTCCCAGTCCGCGGTGAAGGCACCCGATCCGTCGACCGGGTTGATGCCGAAATCGCCCGCGTGGTTCGCGGTGCGGAACACATCGGCCGTCTGCAGCAGCGCCTTGGCGGGGATGCAACCCCGGTTCAGGCAGGTGCCGCCGACCGCATCGCCCTCGACCAGCGCGATGCGCAACCCTGCGGATGCGCCATAGAGCCCAGCGGCGTAGCCGGCGGGCCCCCCGCCAAGAACGACGACATCGTAATCGGTCATGTCGTCGCCACCCTTCGCAGCGTGTCTATCACCTCGGCGGTCTGCGGCACGACCGCATCCTCCAGCGGCGGGCTCGTCGGAGTCGGAGTGTTTTTCGCGGCCACCCGCACGACGGGATGGTCCAGCGTCCAGAAGCACTTCTCGCCTATCGTGGAGGCGATCTCCGCGCCATACCCCAGCCGTTTGGCTGCCTCGTGCAAGACCACCGCGCGCGAGGTCTTGGTCACCGAGGCACAAATCGTTTCGACGTCCAGCGGCACCAGGGTGCGCACGTCGACGACCTCGACCGAGATACCTTCCTTCTCCAGCTCCGCCGCAGCCTCCAGACCCTGGTGCACGCCGACGGAATACGTGATCAGCGATACCCGGCTGCCCTCGCGGGCGATCCGGGCCTTGCCAAGTGGCATCGGATCGAGCGACAGCGGCCCAGGCACCTTGATGTGCCGGTAGAGGTATTTGCTCTCCAGGTAGAGGACGGGATTGTTGTCGCGAATCGAACTGATCAGCAAGCCGGCAGCATCCTGCACCGTGGCCGGAGCGACGATCTTGAGCCCGGGCACATGGGCGAAGTAGGACTCGATGCTTTGCGAGTGCGTCGGCCCGGCCCGCAGCCGCGCGCCGAACGGAGCGCGAAACGTGATCGGCATCGCGTCACCGGTGCGGTAATGGTGGCGAGCGACGACGTTGATGATCTGGTCGAATGCACACGAGATGAAGTCGGCGAACTGAAACTCCACCACCGGGCGCAGCCCGTTGAGCGCCGCGCCGGCCGCCATGCCGGTGAAGCCTGATTCGGCAATCGGGGTGTCGATCACCCGCCTGGAGCCGAACCGATCGAGGAATCCGTTGGTCACCGGGAATGCGCCGCCGAACTGGCCGACGTCCGCGCCAAGCAGGAACACATTCGGGTCGCCCTCCATCTCGGCGGCCAACGCCTGGCTGACCGCGTCGAGATAAGTGACGTCGGTGTGTTCTGCTACCGCACTACTCGGCATAAACGCCCACCTCCACGGTCGCTGGGTCCGGCATCGGATCGGCGAGCGATCTCGTGCGCGCCTCGATACATACCGTTCGGCACTCGTCCTTGATGGCGGCGATCTGCTCGGCGTCTGCCACACCGAGGTCCTGCAGCCTGGCGGCGAACAGCTCGACCGGGTCGCGCGTGCTCCACGCCTCGAACATTTCCTTCGGCACGTAGTCGGCCGGGTCGTGCTCGGCGTGGCCGTGCCTGCGCATCGTCACGGCCTCGATCAGCGACGGCCCCGCTCCGGAGCGGGCCCGCTCGACTGCCCGCGCGGTCGCGTCGTAGACCGCCAGGACATCGGTGCCGTCTACCTTCTCCCCGGGCATGCCGTAGGCGATGGCCTTGGTGGCGAAGTCGGTTTTGGAAGTGAGTGTCAGCGGCGTGGAGTAGGAGTACTGGTTGTTCTCGACGATGAAGATGCACGGCAGATCATGCACTGCGGCGATGTTGAGCGCCTCGTGAAAATCGCCGCGCCCGGTCGAGCCGTCGCCGCAGTAGGCGAGCGCCACTCGATCCTCGCCGCGGTACTTGAATGCCAGCGCCCCGCCGGTGGCCACCGGGTAGTTGTCCGGGATGTGGCTCGGTGGGTTATAGATATTGAGGTCGCGGCGGCCATAGTGCAAGGTGCCGTCCCGCCCGCCGGTCGGCGCAGTGGCCTTGCCCAGGAAGCTCGCCATGATCTGCCACGGCTCCATTCCGCGCCAGAGGTGCGCACCGGCGTCACGGTGCAGCGGACAGAGGAAGTCGTCCTGCCGCAAGGCAGCAGCCGTGCCCACAGCAATGGCCTCGTGCCAATGCCCGCTGTAAACCGAGCCGAGCATCTCCCCTTGGCGGTACATGCTGACCATGCGATCCTCTAGCGCGCGCTGCAAGGCCATCGTGTGGAACATGCGCAGGTATAGCTCGCGGTCGGCAGGGGGTATCGCATTCCCGCGACGACCGTCACTGGTGGCCGCCTTGCTGTCCTTACTCGTCACGATCATGATTACCCTGTCCTCGCTTGCGCTTCACTTTGCCCATGTGTTGTCCCTCAGCCCGCGAGGAATTCATCGAGCAGCCTGTTGAACCGCGCGCTGTGCTCGATCTGTGTCCAGTGCCCACATCTACCGAAAACGTGCAGCTGGGAGTTGTCGATGAGCTGCAACAGCCGCAGCGAGGTGTCCAACGGGATTACCTGGTCGTCGCGGCCGTGAATGATGAGCGTCTCGTGGGTGAGCTTGGCGATCTCGTCGTCGGGCGTGACCATCGCGTCGACGTGCAGCTGCCGTGGCGCCGGAAACATCGCACCGAACGATTCCTGAAAACCCGGCTGGATGCTCGCCTGGTAGCGCACCTGCGCGAGCTCGTCGGTGACCAGCTCCCGCGAGTAGGCGAATACGTCAAGCAGACGCCGCATGTTTTCTACCGACGGCTCATACCCCCACGCCGCGTCCAGTCCGTCAGTGATCGGGAAGGGCACGCCCACGCTGCCCATCAACGCCAGCCGATCCACCCGGTCGGGATGCCGGGTGGCAA
>NZ_JBYCKY010000341.1:0-4024 GCF_057473605.1 Mycobacterium sp. TH-M82
GCAACTACATCTTCCCCGAGGGCTTCGACTCGGAGACCAACGAGTGGCTGGACGGCTTCGAAACCCAGCGCGCCGAATGGGAGGCCCGCTACGCCGAGGCCGAACGCCGGCACACGATGCACACCGCGCAGATGGAGAAGTTCGCCGCCGCCCAATCGGCAGATGCCGCAGGTGCCGACCGGTCCGCTTCGCCGGCCAACGGGTCGCTCCGGGCAGAGTCGGCGGGCGGCTCGCTGGCCAGCGACGAGCAGCTCGCGGCCCTACGGGAGAAGCTCGCCGGCAGCGCCTAGCGGCCGGAGTTGTCCAGGGTGGGCCGGTGCTGCGGATCGGGCTGACCGGCGGCATCGGCGCCGGAAAGTCGACAGTGGCGGCCGCCTTCAGGGAGTGCGGCGGCATCGTCGTCGACGGCGACGTGATCGCCCGTGAGGTCGTCGAACCGGGCACCGACGGCCTGGCAGCGCTGATCGCGGCGTTCGGATCGGAGATCCTGTTGCCCGATGGGTCGCTGGACCGCTCGGCGCTGGCTGAGGTCGCGTTCAGCGACGAAGAGAAACGCGCGACGTTGAACGCGATCGTGCATCCGCTGGTGGCCCGCCGGCGTAGCGAATTGATCGCGGCGGCGTCGGAGGATGCGGTCGTCGTCGAGGACATCCCACTACTGGTCGAGTCGCAGATGGCGCCGCTTTTCCCGCTGGTCGTCGTCGTGCACGCGGATTTAGAGGTTCGGGTGAGGCGACTCGTGCAGTCCCGCGGCATGGCCGAGGCCGGCGTCCGTGCCCGCATCGCCGCCCAGGCCAGCGAAGAGCAGCGGCGTGCGGTTGCCGATGTCTGGCTGGATAACTCGGGCTCGCCGGGGGAGCTCATCGAGCGAGTTCGCGAGCTGTGGCGGCGACGCATCCTGCCGTTCGCGCAGAATCTTCAGGAGCGGCGGCCCGCGCCGTCGCCGACGCAGCTGGTGCCGGCCGACCCGACCTGGCCCGAGCAGGCGGGGCGTATCGTCGCCCGGATTAAGGCCGCGTGCGGACACCGAGCGGTGCGGGTCGACCACATCGGATCGACGGCGGTGCCGGGGATGGATGCCAGGAACGTCATCGGCATCCAGGTAAGCGTGAAATCGATGGCCCTCGCCGACGAATGTAGCGACGGGCTACTAGCTGTCGGTTACCCCCGTGTCGAACGGATTACCGCGGACGTCCCGCAAACGGACGCTCGCAGCACCGTCGGCTCGTTCGAGCACTCCGACGAGCCGGCGCTGTGGCAGAAGAGGTTTCATGCGTCGGCCGATCCGGGACGGCCGACGAACGTCCATATCCGGGTCGCCGGCTGGCCCAATCAGCAGTTTGCCCTGTTGTTCATCGACTGGCTGGGGGCCAATCCCGAGGCGCGCGAAGACTACCTCGCCGTCAAACGCCGCGCCGAACAGGCGGCGGCCGGGATCGCGCGGTACGCCGAGGCCGAGGAGCCGTGGTTTGCCGACGCCTACCGTCGGGCCTGGGCGTGGGCCGACTTGGTCAACTGGAGTCCCTAGTGTGCTGCGCCGTTAATCCGTCACATAATTGTAACCGCTGGTTGCTGGTGTCGCTGCACAGCGAGACATCTTGGCGTGTGCGATGATTCAGCTATGGCATCGCGCGGGAGACCGAAGGCCGAGCTGGTGTTGACTGACGAGGAGCACACGTCTAGTCGACCACATGAGCTTGTCATCCGCACCGGATAGAGGGCGGCCCGGCGAGCACGGCGGGTTAGGTGCCGAAGTACATCGTCCCGGTGCCGGCGGGACTGTAGGAGAGGTAAATCGGGTCTTCCAGGAACGGGGTGATGCCGCTGTTGAAGTCGCCACCGGCCGCGCTCGACACGACCGACATCTGCTCGAAGCCCACGGTTGTCGTGTACAGCACAGTGCCGCTGCTGTTCTCGACGGTGACGGTCGTTCCCGAATCCACGTAGCCGCCGCTGATAGGGGCGTTAAGACGGGTCGGCATGTCGCCGTACAGGCCGCCGGAATCGATGAACGCATCCTGTGCCGGCACCGGGGGCCCGCCATCGATACTGATCTCCAGCGTGCTAACCGGCGCACCCGTCGTGTACGGGGTCGAGGGCGACGGCGTGACGACTCCGAATGTCATGGTCCCGGCGGGCTCGTCGAGCAGCACACCCTGGCTGAGGCTGCCTGGCAAATATTGCACCGGGCTAGCGCCCACCATCGGTCCGCCATCGTCGACCCCGATCCCCAAGATGGCAGGTGCTTGCGAGGCCGGATAAGAGCTGCCGCTGTCGGTCATCGTCTGCACGACGGCGATGGGGGTGTTCGACGAGGTGGAAATTCCGTTGTCGAAGTGCACTGTCCCGTCGTAGACCTTGTAGGTTTCGGTCAGGTAGTTCCCGCCGTCGCCGTAGGTCACGGTGCCCGTCTGCCCGGTGTAGGTGAGGCTGGATGTGTTGACGTCCTGGGGCGGCAGTACCAGGCCGGTGGATCCGGTGTCGACTATCACCTGATCGGTGGGTCCGTTGCTGCCGACCGAGAGGGTCGTGACCAGGCGCTCATCTGACAGCGTCAATGTCACCGAGTCCGTCGGGGTCGGACCGGGCGGCCCGGTCGAGCCGGTCTGCCCGGTTGGTCCGGTCTCGCCGTCGGCACCGAGGTGGCGGCCGGTGCCGCCGGCACCGGCGGCACCACCGTGGCCGGCGGCACCACCAGACCCACCGAGCGCCCCGACGCCGCCGCTGCCGCCCGCCCCGCCATTGCCGCCCGCCCCGCCGTCGCCGCCGGCGCCGCCGGTGCCGAGGAACCCACCTGTGCCGCCGTTGCCGCCGGCACCGCCGGCGCCGCCATCGCCGCCGGTACCGCCGGTCGCACCAGCTGTGGTCTCGTCGACGCCGGTCGTGCCGTCCGAGCCGGCCCCGCCGTGACCACCATCACCGCCGTTGCCGAAGAAGTCCAGTGCCCCGACATCACCGCCGGCGCCACCGGCACCGCCAGCACCGCCGGTAGTGCCCGGTGTCGCGTCGGCGGGCAGAACAGCCGCGGCGCCGCCGTCGCCGCCGGCGCCGCCGTCGCCGTAGAACACCCCGCTGGCACCGCCGTCGCCGCCGCCGCCGCCGAACAGGCCGGCCCCGCCGTTGCCGCCGTTGCCGAACAAACCCGCGCTGCCGCCCTCACCACCGGCCTCAGGGGCCCCGGAGGGGTCATCGGCAGAGGTCCAGCTAAAGCCGTTACCGCCGTTTCCGAAGAGCACCCCGCCGCCTTGACCATCAGGGCTGGCTTCGGTGCCCGGCGCGCCGTTGCAAATCAAGCCACACGCACCCGCCGAAGGATCGGCCGCCGCCCCCGGCGTGAACAGTGAGTTGACCAAGCTGTCAACCTGCTGACCCAGCGGAGTGTTGATCCAGTTGGCCACAAGCCAGCTGTTGATGTCCTGCATAAAAGGCGCGAATGATGGATCAAGCATCGACAGATCCCCGGCAAGGGTGCCCAAACCGCTTGCGGAGCCCGCACCCGCGGCCGCACCCGCACCGTCGGCCACGCTGCCGAACACGTCAGCAACCAGTTCGTCGATCCCGAATTCGTCGGCCTTCGCAGGCGGTGAGTTACTCAGCGTCAGCGGCCCCATGCTGAAGGTCAACAATGTGCTGACCGCGCCGCCAAGGCCTAACGCACCCCGGCGGCGACGACGCTTGTCGGTGTCCGGGACGGGGATCTCTGGCATGGCGTTCACGCGTTCATCCTAGTGACTTGCGCCGTTAATTCATTTGATTAAGCGTCCGAGGGATTCGAGGATCTGTTCGGCGGTCTTGGTCCATACGAACGGTTTTGGGTTCTCGTTCCAGGCTCTGGCCCAGGCGCGGATGTCTTTTTCCAGGGCTTGCACGCTGCGGTGATCGCCGCGTTCGAGCATTTGGCGGGTCAGTTCGGCGAACCACCGTTCCACCTGGTTGATCCAGCTGGAATAGGTTGGCGTGTAGTGCATGTGGAAGCGTGGGTGGTTGTCCAGCCAGGTCGCCACGGTGGGTGCCTTGTGGGTGC
>NZ_JBYCKY010000342.1:0-4142 GCF_057473605.1 Mycobacterium sp. TH-M82
CACCTCCGCTTTCGAACCCCCAGCGCGATTAGCTCAGCGGGAGAGCGCTTCCCTGACACGGAAGAGGTCACTGGTTCAATCCCAGTATCGCGCACCACGTTCGATGCAGTTCAGAGGTCATTCTCAGTCCACGAACCCGGACGCATGACCTCAATGTGACCTGACAGCGCACGGCGCTAGCAACCACACCGAGAGGTAGCTAGATGCACACATCACCGCCCGCCAACGTGCCCGCACCCGCCGACGCCACCCACGTCGGAAATTGGATAACCGACGACGACACCGGCGAAGCGCTGCGCCATTTCACTGGCAGCCGCCACTACACCGGCGCGCGCAAGCACGAAAGCGTGTCCATCATCGGCCGCCAGGACACCAACGGCGCGGTCGATTCGGACCGTCGGCATCCACGTCGATGACGTTCTCACTGCGACCGCGGCGCGCGAGCTGGCCGCCGCGCTGCTCGCCGCGGCCGACGAAACCGAGCGGCTCGCCGAACCGTCGGCCTGAGCCCCTACGCGAGCGGCCAGCAATCCCACGCGGGGCGGCTGGCCGCTTTCGCGTCGACAGCCGGTCAGAACAGCGGATCGGCGCGCCACCGTGGCGAAGTCGCCTTCCGAAGAACCGGGCCCGCCGAAAGCTGACCAAGCTACGCTTTGCTTCAACGCCTGCGCCGTCACGTGTTGATCGCGCAGTACCGAAACTTGGAGGGAATCGAGCACTTGCCGACGATAAAAGAGCCGCGCGCACTAGCCTTCATCAATAACAAGGGCGGAGTTGGAAAAACAACTCTTTCATGCAATATGGCATATCATCTCGCACGATATTCGAAAAAACGAATCCTGTTCGTCGACCTCGACCCACAATGTAATGCCACGCAGCTTCTGCTCTCTGACGACCAGTGGGACAGTATTTTTGGCAAACAAACGAACCCCAACGACAAGCGCACCGTTCTCTACGCGCTCTCCAATGTGCGACGAGGTGATTCAGGAATTGAACGAGGATACGAGACAACACGGAGTGAACGGTTTGAGCTAGATGTGTTGCCGGGGCACCCCAGCCTCGCGCTCCTTGAAGATACGTTCAGCTCATCCTGGGAGGCCTTCCAGACTGGCGATCTGGGCGGCGCACGAAGGACACATTGGGTGGCGCAGCTGATCGCCACCGCAACTGAGTACGACATCGTAATAATTGATGTCGGCCCAAGCCTTGGCGCACTGAATCGCACGGTACTGATTGGCTCGGATTACTTTGTAACACCTACGGCAGCTGACCTGTTCAGCCTTTTCGCACTTGAGAATATCGGCGCCTGGATTCAAACATGGTCGAGACGATACGTCCGTGGTGTCGAGCAGGTGAGAGATGCTTTTCCCGCTGAGGCCGACGACATCATCCCGAGCCAAGGAGGCCTTACGGCCACATATCTCGGCTACACGATCCAGCAATACGTTACGAAGGCGCGTGAAGGGAAACTGCGAAACGTTCGTGCTTATGACAGATACAAACGCCAAATTCCGACCAAAGCAAAGAAGCTGGCAACCGCCGTTGGCACACCCGTCAAGGCGGGACGGGTCAACGAACTCAACCTGGGCATAGTCCCTAACATGTTCGCTATGGTGCCTTTGGCTCAGGCCCATCACGCGCCAATCGCGTCTCTCACACAGGCCGATGGCTTACGAGGCGCGCAATTCAACCAACAGAGTCGATACGCCGAACAACTAGACGACATCGGCCAGCGACTAGCCCGCCGGTTAAGTGCAGCCGAGGCCGATACATTATGAGCCCGCGGGCTACTTTGCCAGACTGGCCCGACGTTCTGATCGACAGAATTAGTCAGCAGGACTATGTTCTAGTAATTGGCGCTGGAATCTCGTCCAACAGCAAGAACGCATTAGGGCTCTCGCCACCAAGATGGCGAGAGTTAATCGAAGCCTTGTCGAAGAAGTTCTTGTCCGGAAGTAGAACCCGTGCAGCTGAGGTCAAACGCGCTATCGAAGCGCATGATTTGCTTACGGCAGCTGAGATAATCCAACATCATTGTGATGTGACTTCTAGACTCGACGATTTCAGAAACGAAATTGCACTTCAAGTGGACGGAGGGGTTACCTCTGAATCTGCATTCCAAAAGAACGATATTCATGATCTACTGTCGGCCTTAGATCCTCGCATTATTGTTACGACCAATTACGACAAAATCCTCGACCGGCACTTTAAGGACGGGTTCAGAATCCTATCCTATGAAAGCGCTGAGATTGCGTCAATAGTGCGCCAAGGGCAACCGGTAATTTTGAAGTTACACGGATCTGTTGACCATTCGTCGAGAACAATACTGACGAGATTAGACTTTACAAGGCTTCGACGAGAGGGCAGGCACGCTCTAGACACGCTCGAAGCGCTACTTCTAACTCGTACCGCGTTATTCATCGGTTACAGTCTCGATGATCCTGACCTTCGCCTAATACTGGAAAACCAATTTGGCGCCAAGGGCGCGCGCCCCGCGCACTATTTGCTAACTCAGCGGGAGAAGTCCGATATTCGTCGAGCGCTCTTTCGTGAAGCCTATGGGGTTAATCTGCTTGAATACGCAGGAGATCACTTGACAGCAACGACGAAGAGTTTGGAAAAGCTAGTGGCGCTGGTAGAAGGCAAACGAAAAATTAGTCCGTAGCGCACCCACAAGCCTCAGCGACGGTAGACGCTGGCCGGTCACCTTTGTTCCGCCCCATGAACCTCGAACCCTTTTCACCCTCGTGACTTCGGCGGCGACAAAGCTTCTTTCACATCGAACGGTTCGTCGGGCATTGTGATCGCCTCCTCGATCCCTCGCTGGTCGTCGCCTGTGGGCCAGCGCGATGTAGACGCCCAGGCCGCCCTGGCGGCGCACCACGCGTTGTGTGCGGCCGTCGCGCGCCACGGATCGCAATGCGAGCCGCGCGGCGCCCACCGCTCAACGTCGAAACTCAGCAGTTCCTCCGGTGCTGCCGGATGCAAACGTTGTTTACGTCGATAGCCCACCGGGTCAGCTCCCCTCGATGTCGTCGAGGGCACCCTTCGGCAGGCCCAACGCGCCGACCACCTTCGCCAGCGCGAGGGTCTGTTGCCGGGCCTCGACGGCCGCCGGGTGCAACCGCGGGCCCTGCGGAGAGTCGATTACCGCACCGGTTTCTGCGACTTTCTGCCGCAAATCGGCGATGAAATCGCGGATTCTGCACGCCTCCTCAAGCAACACCAGCTCGGGCGCGTCCAGCTCGTATTCGCCGGTCACCGCGTTCCACAGGCGGCGGCCGGGTGTGCTCAGGCCGCGGGGTCTACTCGCCATCAGGCACCCCCAAGGCCCGAATGTTTCAGCCCGGCAGGGGTAGAAACCCGCCTGTGCCACGGGAGGCGGCCGGGCGCGTTGCGGGGGTATCCCCCACCCTCTCGTTGGCCTGCGACGATGGGTGTAGACGATCCGTCGCCGGCGGTTTGCTCGGCTGTCGGCGGGTGTGGTTGTGGTGGTGTCATCGTGTGGGCTACCTCGTCGCCCTGGTGCTCGTCGTCATGTTGGTTGGCCAGGCGGCCCGGCCGTGTTCACGCGCCAACGTCGGCACGGCCGGGCCTACCTGGGTACGGTTCCCGGTGAGCTTCCCGCGCGGGAGAAAGGAGCCAACGTCCACGGGTGATGGCGCTCACCGGCCGCGGTCTATCCGGCGAACGCGCGGGCGCGGGCGTTCTGCTCGCGGCGGATGCGGTCGCGCTCCTGGGCTTCGGCCTTCTCGCGTTGGTAGGCGGGTTGGGCGGCCTCGACGGCCTGGGCCTGGGTGGGGAACCAGAGGGTGTTCTTGCGGGTGAGGCCGTCGAGGAACTGTGCGGCGACGCTGGGCCCGCGGCCTGGCTTGTCGGGGTTCTTCCAGCGGGACGCATCGACGGGGCCGACGCGCAGCGACTCGTAGCCGCCGCGGTACAGGTAGCCGTCGCGCAGGCTGTAGAGGGTGTCCAGCTCGGCGGCCACGGTGTCGACCTCTGCGACGAGCTGCGCGCCTTTGTGGTCGCCGTCGCGGACAAGCTGCATCCCTCTCTGTCAACCTTGAGTGAGACACTTCGAGGCGAGGTGTTTAACGAGTCCGAGGGCGAGTACGGAGAGAACAAGGTTGAGCAACAACGGT
>NZ_JBYCKY010000343.1:0-1147 GCF_057473605.1 Mycobacterium sp. TH-M82
CGGCCGCCTGCAACACCGCGCGCAGCGTCGACTACGCCAGCGCCGGCACCGTGGAGTTCATCGTCTCCGCCGATCGCCCGGACGAGTTCTTCTTCATCGAGATGAACACCCGGCTGCAGGTGGAACACGCAGTGAGCGAGGTGATCACCGGTGTGGACCTGGTGGAGTGGCAGCTGCGGGTGGCAGCGGGAGAGAAGCTGCCGTTCACCCAGGACGACATCACGTTGACCGGGCACGCCATCGAGGCCCGGGTCTACGCCGAGGATCCGGCGCGTGGCTTGCTGCCCACCGCCGGGCGGGTGCTCGCCGTGCACGAGCCGACCGGCACGGGAGTGCGGGTGGACTCCTCGCTGCAGCCCGGTACGGTGGTCGGCAGCGACTACGACCCGATGCTTTCCAAGGTGATCGCGCACGGCGTCGACCGGGCACAGGCGCTGACGCGGCTGGACGCGGCCCTGACCGCCACGACGGTGCTCGGGGTGCAGACCAACATCGAGTTCCTGCGTGTTCTGCTGGCCGACCAACGGGTGGTGGCCGGTGACCTGGACACCGGGCTGCTGGACGACCGGCTGGTCGATTTCGCGCCACTGGCCGCGCCCGACGACGTGCTGGCCGCCGGCGGACTGTACCGGCAGTGGGGGCTGGCCCGCCGCGGCCGGGACAACCCGTGGGCGGTGCCGAGCGGATGGCGCATCGGAGAGCCGGCTCCGGTGCGCACCGAGATGCGGACCCCGCTGCGCTCGGAGACGGTATCGGTGTGGGGGCTTCCGGAGGCTGCCAGGGTGCAGGTCGGCGGCGGCGAGATCCAGTGTGCCAGCGTAGCTTTCAGCAAAGGTCAGCTGGCCGTGACGCTGGACGGTGTGCGTCGGCGGTATACCGTCGCCGAGATAGACCGGGACTTGTGGGTCGCCGACGTGCGCGGCACCTGGGAGTTGCACGAAGCCGAAGAGCAGCGCGTCGCCCGCAACCTGGGTCCGCGGCGCGCGGAGATCGTCAGCCCGATGCCGGGCAGTGTCGTCGCTGTCCATGCGGGCTCGGGGACCCGCGTCGACGAAGGCGCTCCGGTGCTGGCGGTGGAGGCGATGAAGATGGAGCACACGCTCACCGCGCCGATCACCGGCCAGGTGGAGGTGCTGGTGTCGGTGGG
>NZ_JBYCKY010000344.1:0-1823 GCF_057473605.1 Mycobacterium sp. TH-M82
CGTCGCCTCCAGCGTGAACACCCCGTCGGGGGTCTCCCGGTCGGCGGTGACCCTGTCGCCGTCGACCGTCAGATTGCGCACGTAGGTAAGCATCGGCAAGCCCAGGTACTCGGCGATGACGGCCGGCACCGCCCCGCCGGCGCCGTCGCTGGACTCGTTGCCGGCGATCACCAAGTCGGTGCCCTCGATGGTGCCCAGCGCGCGTGCCAGCACCCAGGCGGTCTGGATGATGTCGGAGCCATGCATGCGGTCGTCGAGCACGTGGACCGCCTTGTCGGCCCCCATCGACAACGCCTTGCGGATCGCGTCGCCGGCCCGCTCGGGGCCGGCGGTCAGCAAGGTCACCGAGTTCCCGTTGCCCTCGCTCCCCTCCTTCTCCCTGATCTGCAACGCCTGCTCGACGGCACGCTCGTTGATCTCGTCCAGCACCGCGTCGGTGCCGGCCCGGTCCAGGGTGAAGTCGTCGGTGTTGAACTTCCGCTCCGCATAGTCGGGGACCTGCTTGATCAGGACCACAATGTTCGTCATCGGTGTGGCTCGTCCTCCTTAGAAAGGGGTCCTGCGGCAACCGGCCGCAGGACTGGGTCACGCGTCACGCGACCGCACCGCATATTGATCGCCAGTAAATTCGTGCGGTTCGCGTGTACAGCGTAGCGGGCCGATGGCCGGCCTTCCCGGGGGTGGGCGGAGGGCCGCCACCCACATACAGCGGGGTAGTCCGTCCGCGAAGCATGCGCTTCGGGGTAGCCTGCCTCTGCTATGAAGCCCGCGACATCCTCCGGCGGTACCGCATCGCCCGGCGACACCGCACTGGTGCTGACCGGGGAGCGCACCATTCCCGGACTGGACACCGAGAACTACTGGTTCCGCCGCCACGAGGTGGTCTACCAGCGGCTGGGGCCGCGCTGCGCCGGACGCGACGTGCTCGAGGCCGGCTGCGGGGAGGGTTACGGCGCCGCCCTGATCGCGCGGATGGCGCGCCGGGTGATCGCACTGGACTACGACGACGCCGCGGTGGCCCATGTCCGCGCCCACTACCCCCGGGTGCAGGCGATGCAGGGCAACCTCGCCGAGATATCGCTGCCGAGCGGATCCGTCGATGTGGTTGTTAATTTCCAGGTCATCGAACACCTCTGGGACCAGCCCCAATTCCTCGCCGAATGCGCCCGGGTGCTGCGGCGAAAGGGGCTGCTGATGGTGTCCACCCCGAACCGCATCACCTTCTCCCCCGGCCGGGACAGCCCGATCAACCCGTTTCACACCCGCGAACTCGACGCCGCCGAACTGCGCGCGCTGATCGCCGATGCGGGCTTCACGGTCGACGAGGTGCACGGGGTTTTTCATGGGCCCGCACTACGGCGAATGGATGCCCGCCACGGCGGCTCCGTCATCGATGCGCAGATCCGGCGTGCGCTGACCGACGCGCCGTGGCCCGTGCAGCTGGCGCGCGATGTCGCCGCGGTCACCACCGCGGACTTCGACGTCGTCGAAGCCGGCCGGGATGAAACCCACCACATCGACGACAGTCTCGACCTGATCGCGATTGCGGCGCGGCCGTGAGCGGTACAGCACAAGTCGAAGCCAGCCCGGTGCCCGGCCTGTTCACCTTGGTGCTGCACACCCATCTGCCGTGGCTGGCCCACCACGGCCGCTGGCCGGTCGGTGAAGAGTGGCTGTATCAGTCCTGGTCGTCAGCGTACCTGCCGCTGCTGCGGGTGCTGCGGACACTGGCCGACGAGGACCGGCACCGACTGATCAGCCTCGGGATCACCCCGGTGGTCGCCGCGCAGCTCGACGACCCGTACTGCCTGGACGGCATGCAC
>NZ_JBYCKY010000345.1:0-2010 GCF_057473605.1 Mycobacterium sp. TH-M82
CGCGGCCGTCCATGATGCGCCGGTACTCGGCGAGCATCCGCATGTAGATGTCGAGCATCCGGTGGTGGGAGTTTCCGCCGTCGGTGCGGTCCAGCTGCGGCCGCAGTTCGGTCCAGCGGTCGCCATCCTCCATCAGGAACTCGACGTAGCTGGCCATGTGGCTCTCGAGCCCGTCGTTGAAGTCGAAGCCCTCGAACTCCAGCCCATGCGCCGCGTCCTCGTTGATGGCCTCCCCCTGCTTCTCAAGCCGCCTGATGCTGAACGTGATCACGCGGAACATGTCGAGGATGTCCAGTACGCGGTCGCAGTCGCGCTTGGACAGCTCGGTGTGGAACCCTGCGACTTCCTGCCAGTACTCCCGGGTGAAGCCCGATTCGATCATCCGCGCACGCTTCAGTTGGTGATCCGCGTCCCCGTCGTCGTCATTGGCGTCTTCGGGCAGCACACGCGCCAGGATGCGGTGGAGCATCGACAGCATCTGCCGGTCGGCGATCCGCATGGTTTCCGGCGACGGCTCGTCGCCGTGCTTTATCGGCTGCTGATACACGGGGACTACCGCCGCCATGACCAGATCGCGGACGTATTCGCTGAGCGTGACGCCCTCGGCGTCGGCTATCTCCTTGAGCTGATCGCGGATCCGGTCTTCTACCCGGATGTTCAAGACGGCCATACCGCCCCCTTCGTGTTGGTGTATGACGATTATTGTAACACTGTCATACATTAATACGCGGGTGACGCATTCATTTCAGTCACATGGTCGCGGTCGAGTTGCTGGTGTTGAGGGCCTTGCTCAGGTGCCGGTAGATGGTAGGCCGGGTGACGCCGAACTCGGCGGCGATTTGGGCAACGGTGTAGCGACGCTTCCCGTCATCCCGGGTCTCGCTGTACATCTGCTGCGCCAGCTTCACCTGGCGCGGCCCCAGTTTTGGTTTCTGGCCACCGGTGCGGCCACGGGCCCGCGCGGCCGCCAGGCCGTCCATCGTGCGCTCCGACATCAAAGCGCGCTCGAATTCCGCTACAGCGCCGAGGATTTGGAAGAACATGCGGCCGATGGCAGTCGAGGTGTCGATCCCCTGGTCAAGCACCACCAAATCCACGCCGGCGGCATCGAGGCGCTTGGACAACTCGATCAGGTGTTCCAGTGACCGACCCAGCCGGTCGAGTTTGGTCACCACCAGCTGGTCGCCGGCCCGGTTGGCCGACAGTAACGCTTTGTCCAGCTCAGGGCGGCGACCCAGCTTGCCTGACACCACGTCGAGAAAGATCCGATCACAGCCGGCCGCGGTGAGAGCATCGCGTTGGGCCTCGGGGCGCTGGTCGTGGGTGGAAACCCGTCCATAACCGATCCGCATGGCCCGAACGTATCGCCAACCCCCGACAACGTGACGTTGGCGCGGACACGGCAAGCGTTACAGACCCGCCCTGCGAAAACGCCCTACCGTTGGAACTGTCGTGCAAACGATCGTTTATCGGACATCCCCGAATTGGTTTGAGATGCCCCTACCCTTTGTAGGTTGAACCCACAAAGGGGACAGTGTGGTGATATGAGTGAGATGATCCGCACCGACAGCCGCGGCCGCGTCACCCTGGTGGGTCACCCGGACTCGACGTACTTGCTACGCGAAGAACCCGACGGCGTGCTGGTGCTGGAACCGGCCGTAGTGATGTCGGCGGCACAGGCGAGCTACCTCGCGCTCCCGACTGCCGACCGCACGCGCATCGCGGACTTCCTCGACGACCCGGCCACCGCCGTGAAACGCACCTATACGCGGCGCCGCTAGCCGTGCCCATCGAGTCCGCACCGGAGGCCGCCGCGCAGCTCGACGCACTGGAGCAATCTGCCGACGACCAGACTTGTGGGACGCGATCTGCGAACCGGGCTGCACTTCATAACCCACGGCAGAGTGCGCCCTCACCAGTAACCTGGCGAAGTGCCCCCTGACGACGACGGCATCCCTGCCACCGAAGACGACAGCGACAAGCTTGAACGCCTGTGTGCGGCGATACGTG
>NZ_JBYCKY010000346.1:0-1393 GCF_057473605.1 Mycobacterium sp. TH-M82
GCGGCCAAGAAGTGGTACCACGACCATCTGGGCATGATCGTGCTGCACGAAGAGGTCAACGAGGAGCAGGGCATCGTGGAGGCGATGCTGGCGGTGCGCGGCGCTCCGGTGGGCAGTGCTCAGATCCAACTGATGGCCCCCATCGACGAGTCGTCGACGATCGCGAAGTTCCTGGACAAACGCGGGCCCGGCATCCAGCAGCTGGCCTACCGGGTCAGCGATGTCGAAGCATTGTCCGATCGGTTGACCGAGCAGGGCGTCCGCCTGCTGTACGACGCGCCCCGGCGCGGTACGGCGGACTCCCGGATCAACTTCATCCATCCCAAGGACACCGGCGGGGTGCTCATCGAGTTGGTCGAGCCGGCTCCCGGTCACTGACACTTCAAGACCATTTTCGGGTCAGGCCGCGGGTGGCGCGGTTAGCCCAACACGACGTATGCCAGTGCCGGCGGTCGTCAAGTCCCGCGAACCCGGAGTCGACCGGCCACACCACCACATGCGGTGTGGCGGAACGAATCTCGTGATCACACCCGGGACACCGGTACGTCTTGCGTGCCTGCTCACCGGCGACCGGCCGCACTTCGTAGCGGTAGCCGTCAGGTCCGGTTTCCAGCCGCTGCGACTCGGGCAACAAGCGTGGTTGCCGCCCGCGACGCCGCGGGAGACGGCGCGCAGCCATGCGTCTATGTTAGTCGCACCGTCTCAGAACAGCCGGTACTCGTCGCTGCCCATGCCGCGCATGGCGTCGTAATCGAGTGTCAGGCAACGGATACCGCGATCGGCGGCCAGGGTACGAGCCTGCGGCTTGATCTGCTGTGCGGCGAACACGCCGCTGACCGGCGCGAGCAGGCTATCGCGGTTGAGCAACTCCAGATAGCGGGTGAGCTGCTCAACGCCGTCGATCTCGCCGCGGCGCTTGATCTCCACCGCAATACAGCGGCCCTGCTCGTCGCGGCACAACAGGTCCACCGGCCCGATAGCGGTCATGTACTCACGTCGCACCAGCGAGTACCCCGCGCCCAGCAGCTCGACGTGCTCGGCGAGCAACTCCTGCAGGTGAGCCTCCACGCCGTCTTTGACCAGCCCCGGATCGGCGCCGAGTTCGTGGCTGGAGTCGTGCTCGACGTGCTCGACGGTGATGCGTAACTGATCGTCGGCCTTGTTCTGCACCACCCACACCGGGTACTCGCCGTCGAGTTCCTCGATGAAAGAGCACGGCGGGCTCATCCAATTCAGCGGCTTATAGGCGCGGTCATCGGCATGCACACTCACCGAGCCGTCGGCCTTGATCAGCAGCAGCCGCCGCGCTGACGGCAGATGCGCGGTAAGCCGGCCTGTGTAGTCGACGGTGCACTGGGCGATCACGAGACGCACCCGATCCACCTTAAAGCCG
>NZ_JBYCKY010000347.1:0-20073 GCF_057473605.1 Mycobacterium sp. TH-M82
TTGGCGTGAGTGACGTCGAATCTGCAACCCCAGCAGCCGATCCGGTCGTCATCGCCGGAATGGCCGTCGAGGCGCCCGGCGGCATCGACAGCCCCGCCGCGCTGTGGTCGGCGCTCACCGAGTCCCGGGAGCTGCTCACCCCGTTCCCCCGGGACCGCGGCTGGCCGGTGGAAGACCTCCTCTCGGCGTCCCGGCTCGACGGCTGGGGACGGGTCTGCGACACGGGCGGATTCCTCACCGGCGCAGCGATGTTCGACCCAGCCCAGTTCGGCATCACCCATCGCGAAGCGCTGGTGATGCATCCGCAGCAGCGGGTGGCGATGCGGGTGGCGTGGAAGGCCCTGGAGAACTCCGGGATCAATCCGGATGCCCTCGCCGGTTCCGACGGCGGCTGCTTCGTCGGGATGTCGATGACGGAGTACGGTCCACGCACAGCGCAGGCCGACGTCTACACCGGCCACCGGACCGTCGGCATGGGCCAGCTCGGGGGTGCCGCCCGCATCTCACACAGCCTCGGCCTGGTCGGACCGTCGATATCGGTCGACTCGGCGTGTGCATCGTCGTTGACCGCGCTGCAGTTGGCCGCCAACGCGGTTGCGTTGCAGGAGTGCGAGTGGGCGCTGGCCGGCGGCGTGTGCGTGCTGGGAGCACCGACGGCTTTCTACGAGTTCGCGCGGCTCAACGCGCTCTCCGACGACGGCCACTGCCGGGCCTACGCCGACGACGCCACCGGCACCGTCTGGGGTGAGGGCGCCGGCATGGTGCTGGTCGAACGCCAGTCACGGGCAAGCCAACTCGGCCACGACGTCTACGGAAGCATCCTGGCCATCCGCACCAACCACAACGGCAGGGGCAAGCCGATCCTGGCTCCCCGGGTACGAGCACAGCAGCAGCTCATCGGCAAAACACTCGACGCCGCGGGCATCGAAGCCGCCGACGTGGGCATGATCGAGGGGCACGGCACCGCGACCCCGGCCGGCGACCCGGTGGAACTGCTCGCGCTGTTCCAGGCATACGGCGCGGCGGGATCCACCGCGCTGCTGGGCTCGATCAAGTCCAACGCCGGACATGCCCAGGCCGCCTCCGGGCTGCTCGGGCTGATCAAACTCCTGCTCGCGGGCCGGCACGGCGACATTCCACCAACCCTGTTCTCGGAGAACCCCACCCGGAAGCTGGACTGGGACCTGGTCGGGATGCGGCTGGCCACCAAGGTGCACCGGTGGGAACCGAAAAACGGTGTCCGCTACGGTGCGGTGTCGTCGTTCGGCGCAGGCGGTGCCAACGCGCACGCCATCATCGAGATGCCGGCCGGCACACCGGGGTGAACGTGACGAGCTGCACCTACCTCCTACCCAACGGCGCGGTTCCGGTGCTGCTGAGCGCGGCGACCGCCGACCTGGTGCGCCGCCAAGCAGCCGACGTATGGGGTTATGCCACCGCACATCCCGAGGTCGCACCGCGGGCGATCGCCACAATGCTGTTCCGGACCCGCTCAGCCCGCCCGCACCGGGCGCTGGCCATGGTGACCAGCAACGACGAGCTGCTCACCGCGCTGCGGGCGATCGCCGACGGCCGCGAGCACCCCGCCGTGGTGGCCACCACCGCGCCCGCCGTGCCGCGCCGGGTCGGCTACGTCTTCCCCGGCCAGGGCGGCCAGCGTCCCGGGATGGGACGCCTGTGCTACGAACTGTTGCCGGCGTTTCGGGCCGAGGCGGATCGCTGCGCCGAGGCGTTCCGGGCGGAGACGGGTGCATCGCCGCTGGATTACCTGCTGGCCGAAGATCATCCGGGCGCCGACACCGCTTTGGGTGTCCAGCCCGCGTTGTTCACCCAGATGGCGGCGTTGGCTGCGACGTGGCGCTCGTTCGGGGTGGCCCCGAACGCCGCGATCGGCCACAGCCAGGGCGAGATCGCCGCCGCCTATGTATCCGGTGCGGTCAGCCTGGCCGACGCGGTGCGCGTCGTCGCCATCCGTGCCCGGGCCGCCGACGAGTTCGGCTCCGGTGACCACGCGATGGCTGCCGTCGCCGCCGACCGGGGCACTTGCGAAGACATCCTGGCCCGGTGTTCGGGCTTCGCGGAGCTGGCGGTGATCAATTCACCCGGTATGGCCGGGATCTCGGGTGAGCGAGCCACCGCACGCGACATCGTGGACACGCTCACCGGGCGGGGGGTGTTCGCCAAACTCATCGGTGTGCACTATCCCGCGCACACCAGCCTGATCAACCGGATCGGTGACACGGTGCGCGCGCAGATGCAGCGGCGGCTGGACAATCCAACGCTGCTGGAACCGAACATCGCCTGCCTGGGCGGTACGCTCGGCGGTCCGCTCCCACCTGACGTGCCCGCCGACCAGTACTGGTTCTGGAACCTGCGCAACATCGTGCGCTTCGACCAGGCGATCTCGGCCGCCGTCCGGCTCGGCATCGACACGTTCGTCGAGCTCGCCGTCCACCCGGCGCTGCGGCCGGCCATCGAAGACAACCTCGCGGCTCTGAAGGCCGGCGACGACCCGGCCCTGGTGGTCGGCACCTCGAGTCGCGACGCCGGCGACCTGGGCGAGCTGACGCGTAACCTCGCGGTGCTGACGGTCAACGACCTGGACTACCCGTGGGGGTGCCTGGCCGTCGAGGCGGTCGGCCCGCCGCCGTTGCCCCTGGCCGATTTCCCCAACACCCGGATGGACGAGGTCGCGTTGTGGCTGCCCTACGACGGCGAACGGCCGGAACCGGCCGGGCCGACGGCGCAGACCGGACAGCCACGGCTGCTCACCGAAGACTGGGTGCGGCTGGCCCGCCGCACCCTGGTGCCGCCGCGGGCCGTCGCCATCGTCGACCACACCGGAGGTTGCGCAGCGCTGGCCGCCGCCCTCTGCGGTGCCGCCGGCGATATCGGCGCCACTGCGCGCCTGTTGGACCCGAATGACCGCGGCGCCCACGACACCTGCGTCATCCTGTTGCCGGAGTCCCCGACCCGAGACGACGCCGCCGCGGCCGCCGCCGTCTCGGCGTTCTTCGCCGATGGCACGTGGTGGCCGGGGACACTCGGACCGATCACCGACTGCTGGCTGGTGACGGTCGGCGGTGAGTGGGTGGCCGGCGACGATCCCGCCCCCGATCCGGTGCATGCGGCGGCCAGTGCCGGATTCCGCTGCATCGGGACCGAACACCCGGGTGTGCGATTTCGGCACCTCGACCTGCCCGCCCGACCGGCACCCACAGAGTCGGCGGCAGCGATCCTGGCGGCGCTGCACACCCGAGATGAGACCGAGCTGGCGCTGCGCGGCGGCGGGCTCTACGCCAAACGCATGGTCGAACAGACCCCCGGCGCCGGACCCGACACCGGACCCCCGCAACATGTGCTCATCCTCGGCGGCACCGGAAATCTCGGCCTGGAGTTCTGTGAGCACTTCGCCCGCCGGGGTGCTGCGCGGATCACCCTGGTCAGCAGGTCCGGCGAGGCCGGCAACGCCGCGGACCGGCTGCGCCGGATCCGTTCGGCCACCTCGACGCGGATCGACGTCGCCCGCTGTGACATCGGCGACGCGGCAGCGGTGCCGCGGCTGGTCGAGCGGTACGGCGACGCACCCGCAGACATGATCGTGCACGCCGCCATGGTGTACTCGGACCTGGAGTTCGCTGCCGTCACCGCCGAGCAGGCCGATCGGGTGTTGCGGGCCAAGGTGATCGGCATCTGGCAGGTGCTGGGGGCATTTCCGCGAACCCGCGACTGCCGGGTGGTGCTGTGCTCGTCGGTGGCGGCCACGATCGGCGGCCGCGGCCAGATCGTCTACGCGGCGGCCAATCGGATGCTCGACGCGATGGCGCACCGCCTTCGGGACGAGGGTCTGGACTGCGTCTGTGTGCAGTGGGGCCAGTGGACGGTCCTCGATCTCGATCCTGCCGGACAGGCGAAGCTGACCGCCACCGGCCTGCTGGCGATGCGTCCGGCGGATGCGCTCGCAGTGGGTATGACCGGTACCCACGGCAACGTCGTCGTCGCGGCGTTCGACCTGGCCCGGACCGAACCGGTGCTGGCGGCCTACGGTTACCGCCCGCTGCTGTCGCAGCTGGCCGCGCCGGGCGCCCCCGCACCCGCCGTGGCAACCGACCTGCGCCGGCGACTGATGAGCATGCTGGCCGGCGCCATCGGCACAGACGGCGCCGGCGCCATCGACGTGGCCACACCCCTGGTCGCGCTCGGCCTGGATTCGTTACAGGCACTCGAGTTTCGCCGCCGGGTCAAGACCGAGCTCAACCACGACCTCGACGTGGCGGAACTCTTGAGCGGGGCGTCCCTCGCCGACGTGCTGGCCCACCTGGACGCGTAGCCGCTGATCCGCGGGCTCGGCGGAGCCGGTGGGGTCGGTGGATTCGCGTCAAACCGATTGGTAGGCACTGCCTTTGTCCGCCGGCGGATCGGCGGCGCTGATTTCTGCGCCCAGCACACGGTCGGACAGCAGCCCCAGGCAGCTCAGATTCGGAAAACCCGGCCCCTCGTTGAGGCCGGCCAGATTCGGCAGCACCAGCTTCGGTACGAAGCCCGCGACGGACAGGCCGTAGTCGATGGACTCCTCCAGCCGCTCGGCGGTCAGCGGCCCGTCCAGCAACGACTCCAGGCTGGCCAGGGCGTCACGGCTCAGCAGCGGCAGAAACCAGAGCGGGTCGACGCCGGAGCCGTCGACGATCAGGTCGAAGCCGTACGTGTCCTCGGCCCCCGCGGCGCCGTTGCCACGCGCCGGTGGCGCCGGACCGTCGGTATGCAAGGTGATCCAGATCTGATCGTCGCGACTGGCTACCCGGGTGACGCGCCCGCGCAGGTGTTTGATCCGCTCGTCGGCCAGCAGCGACTCCTGCACCCGCGCGGAGAACACGCCGCGGTCGGTGCGCGCGATGCAGTCACGCCGTTCGGCGGCGCTGAGGCTGCGCCACCCGGTGGGGTCGGAGAACAGCGAGTTCTCGAAGTAGCCCTCGCCCCGGGTGAACAGGGTCGGCTGCGGCGAGATCGCGGCGATCGTCGAAACCCGGTGGTGGAAAAGCTCGTTGAGTATCGATGCGGCGGTCTCGCCGCCGCCGATCACCGCGACGTTCTTTGCGACGATGCGGTCCCGGCATACGGCGCGCCGCCAGAACTGCGCGATCGACAGCACTCTCGGGTCACCGGAGAGGATGGACCGCTCGGACTGGCCTGGGCCGGTGACCATCAGCGTGTCGGCGGCCAGTCGGCAATCGTGCGTCTGCAGCACCCAGCGCGATCCGTCGATGGCGATCTTGATCAGCTCCCCGCGGACGACTTTCAACCCCGTCACTTCGGCGACCCAGCGCAGGTACCCCGCCCAGGTGTCGTGCGCCGGCGCCGGCCTGCCCCGGTCCACCCAGCCGACGAACTGGTCGGTGGCGACCAAATAGGACTGCCAGCTCCAGCGCGTCATCTGTTCGTCGAGCGTGCCGTTGCGGCCGGGCAGCACAGCCGAGCGGTACGGAAAGCCGACGTCCTTTTCCGGGCTGGTGCCCAACCGCTGCCGGCCGTCCGTCCAGCCGCCCTCGGCTCGCCAGTTGGCGGCCACCCCGGCCCGCTCAACGGCGACGACATCCACTGTGTCGACGCCCATCTGACGCAACGCCGCCGCTTTGGCGGCCACCGCCACGGCTTTCGCGCCAGCTCCCACGATCGCCAGCGTCCGGCTCATCGCAATCCCACGAGCACATCCCTAACAATTAGCCCAGGCTGTCCTAACTTTGTGTAGGCTACACGATGGTCTCCGAGGTGTTCGAACCGATTACCCAATCCCCGCAGGGAGCTGCCGAGTGGCCGTCACCTTTCCCGAGCTGCCCGAGTTCGCGGCGCAACCGCAGCCGGCCGGTTTCGTGCCGTTTCCGCCACTGCGGGCGGCCGGTTACCGCGCTGCGGGCTACTGGGCCGGTCACCGGGTCGGTTCGTTGTTGCGAAAAGCCGCGGCACGCTGGCCGGACCGCGTCGCCGTCGCGGACGCCACCGGCAGCTACAGCTACGCCGAACTGGACGAACTCGCCACCAGGGGGGCCGCCGGGTTCGCCGCCCTCGATGTCGAACCCGGCGACCGGATGCTGGTTGCGCTGCCCAACTCGTCGGGGTTCGCGGTCGTGCTGTTCGCCTTGCTGCGGGCCGGGGCCATCCCGGTGCTGTGCCTGCCGGGGCATCGGCTGGCCGAGCTCGGACACTTCGCCGAGGTCAGCGGGGCGGTCGGCCTGGTCATCACCGACACGGGTGGCGGGTTCGACTACCGGCTGCTGGCCCAACGGCTGACCGCGGCGCATCCCCGCGTGCGCCACGTCGTCGTCGACGGCGACCCGGGTCCGTTCGTCGGGCTTGCCGCACTGCTCGCCGCGCACCCACGACAGGACCGGCAGCAGAGTAGTCCTGGCGACGCCGGCACCGCGCTTCCGGCGTTGCTGCTGGTGTCGGGCGGCACCACCGGACTACCCAAGCTCATCGGCCGCACGCACGACGACTACGTCTACAACGCCACCGCCAGCGCCGAGCTGTGCCGGCTCACCGGCGACGACGTCTACCTGGCTGTCTTGCCGGCGGCGCACAACTTCGCGCTGGCCTGCCCCGGCCTGCTCGGCGCGGTCAGCGTCGGCGCTACCACCGTGTTCGCCGATGACCCCAGCCCCGAAGCGGCCTTCGCCGCCATCGCCCGCCACGGCGTCACGGTCACCGCGCTGGTGCCGTCCCTGGCCAAGCTGTGGGCACAGGCCTGCGACTGGGAGCCGGTCACGCCGGCGTCGCTGCGGCTGCTGCAGGTGGGCGGCGCCAAGCTGGCCCCCGAGGACGCCCGCCGGATCCGTGCCGCCCTGACCCCCGGCCTGCAGCAGGTGTTCGGAATGGCCGAGGGACTGCTCACCTTCACTCGCCTCGACGACCCCGACGAGCTGGTGGAGACCACTCAGGGGCGCCCCCTGTGCGAGGCCGACGAGCTGCGGGTGGTCGACGACGCCGGCGCCGAGGTTCCCGCCGGTGCGGAGGGCGAGCTGCTGGTGCGCGGTCCCTACACCATCAACGGCTACTTTCGCGACGAGGCCGCCGATCGGCGATCGTTCACACCGGACGGTTATTACCGCACCGGAGATCGGGTCCGGCGGTTCGCCGACGGCTACCTGCAGGTCATCGGGCGCATCAAAGACGTCATCAACCGGGGCGGTGAGACCGTCGCCGCGGGCGACCTGGAGGGGCACCTGTTGGCCCACCCGGCGGTCCGCGCCGTGGCGGCGGTGCCGCTGCCCGACGAGCACCTGGGCGAACGGATCTGCGCTGCCGTGGTCTTCGACGGCCCACCGGTGAGTCTGGCGGAACTGAACCGCCACCTCGACAGCCGCGGGGTGGCCACCCACACCCGAGCCGACACCCTGGTGGTGCTGCCGGCGCTGCCCACCACCGCGGTCGGCAAGATCGACAAAAAAGCGATCATCGAGCATGCCCGGACCGACGCCGGCCCGCAGGGTTGCCGGTAGGCATCTCGCCGGCGTCGATGTGGGCGCCGACCGGTCACGCCGGATCGGTCGCTACCGCCCCGACAGCGTGCTCTCCCAGAACAGCAGGCGCGCACGCAGTCTCGGATGGCTCATGGTGTCCAGCACCTTGAGCCCGGCGCCGGTCAGCGCCGGGATGCCGACCAGCTTGTGGAAGAACCGGCCGCGACGGTATTCCTTGCCCCAGGTCGCCTGGATCACCTGCTCGTAGTTGGTGAAGTCGCCGGGCCCGCCGTTGAGCAGCGCCGCGACCGCACACTCACCGGCGGCCAGCCCGGACTGCAGCGCCTTGGAGATGCCTGCGCCCGACACCGGCCTGGCCGCGCCCAGCGCGTCGCCGGCGAAGAGCACGCCGGGCCGCCACGGCGGCCAGGCGTTGAAGCCCATCGGCAGCCGCCACGCCTGCAGCGCCTTCGATATCTGCAGCTCGCCGATGCCCGGCAGCTCCCAATCGGTGGGCAGGGTGGCCAGGAATTCGCCGAGAAACGCGGTGGCGTTGATCTGCTGCCAGTTCTTGTAGCTGTTGACATAGCCCAGCCCGATGTTGACCCGGCCCCCGCCGAGCGGGAACACCCAGCCGTAGCCGGGCAGCTGGTCGCCGCGGAACCGCAGCTTGAGGTAGATGTCCAGGCTGTCGGCGTCCGGGCGGTTGGCCACCATCTCGGCGCGGATCGCGATCGCGGAGTAGCCGTTGTAGCGCGAGGTCAGCTTGAGCCCGCGTTTGACCGGCGAGTAGGTGCCGTCGGCGGCGATCACCGCGTCGGCCCGCACCTGCTCGCCGCTTTTGAGCGTCACGCCGGTGACCTGCCCGTCGTCGTCGAGGATGGGGCCGACGACCTCGACGGACTGGCGCACCTCGGCTCCCGCGGCCTCGGCGTTCTTGAGCAGCAGCGTGTCCAGCTCGCGCCGGGATATGCCGTGGCCGTGGTCGGGCATGCCGGGGCGGCGCGGGAAGGACAGCTCCCACTGGCTGGGGCTGAAGATCATGGCCCGGTTGATCCGGTGAAACTTGTCGATCTCGTCGGCCAGACCCATTTTCTGCAGGTAGCCGGTGGCGCGCGGAGTCAGGCCGTCGCCGCACGGCTTGTCGCGCGGAAACTCGGCCTTGTCCAGGACAACCACCCGGGCCCCGGTCTGGGCGGCCCGCCACGCCGCGGCCGAACCCGCCGGCCCGCCGCCGGCTATCGCCACGTCATATCGTCGGGTCGCGCCCGCCATGAATCGCCCCTCCTGTAAGCAGCGACTAGGAGCATACCGGCGCAGGATTGGCACCAGCCGGGCCGCATCGGCGTTGACGACTGCCGTCATTTGTTGTTGACTGCCGCCGATGGCTATTGACATGGACGTCATGCTCGCCAAAGTCAAAGACCGGCAGTGGGCGCTGGCCGACATCGACTGGGACGCGCCCGGAGCCGAGATGATCCGGCCCGAGTTGCGGCCCAAGCTGACGGCGTTCATGGCCGACCTGTGCTGGATCGAGAACATCGGCGCCCGCGGCTTCGCGGCAATGGCGCGCAAGGCCCCCACCAAGACCCTCGCCGACATCTACCGGTACTTCCACGCCGAGGAGCAACGCCACGCCAACGCGCAGCTGGCGCTGATGAAACGCTGGGGGATGCTCGGCGACGGCGAAATCCCCGAACCCAACGTCCACATCCGGCTGGCGACGCAGTGGCTGGACCACTACTCCGACGGCATGCCGTTGTCGGTGTTGGGCACCATCATCCCCATGCTGGAGGTGACACTGGACGGCGCGCTGCTGAAGTTTCTGCTCGACGAGGTCGACGACCCCGTGTGCCACCAGGTGTTCGAGAAGATCAACAGTGACGAATCCCGACACATCGCCGTGGACTTCGAGGTGCTCGAGATGATCGGGCACCGAAAGGCCCGCAAGCTGGCGATCGACTTCGTCCGCAAGGTCGCCTCCCCCGGGCTGGTCGTCGGTGTACTGCTGGGCATCACGCTGTTCAGCCGGGTGCGCGACGAAATCATCGGCATGGGGCTGGACCCCGAGCGGTTTCACGCCGCATTGATGCGGTTTCAGAAGTTCGGCGACCGCGGCGAGCGCACCCGGCGGATACCGTCGTACCGGATTGTCAGGCGCTACACCACCATGGTCACCAACCCGGCCAGCAGGTATCACCGGCTGGCCGACCCCGCGGTAAGGCTCTCCGCCCGCTACCCGAAGCGGCTGCTCAAGGCGGCTCCGAGCTGGTTCAACGAGATCACCTACCACCCGGTGGCGTGACCATGGGTCAGACCGGCCTGGCAGACATGCGCGGCGTCGACTCCTATGCGGGCCACAAGGTCCACGGGCCCGACTGGCGCAGCTATGACTTCACCGGCATGCGGGTCGGTGTCATCGATGCCGGAACCGGTGCCATTGCGATCGTCCCCGAACTGGTCAAGCGAGCCGAATTCGTCAAACTGTTCCAGCGCACCCCGAGCTGGGTGCTGCCCCAGCAGGTGTTCGCGGGCGTGCCGGCGCTGGGCCGGCAGCTGGCCAGGGTCCACCTGCGCCTGATGGTCAAAGATCCGTGGCTGCGACGCCAGCTCACCCCCAGCCCGGTCCAGGATTGCCGACACATCCTGGTGTCCGCCGACTACTATCCCGCGCTGCAGCGCGACAACTGCAAGCTCATCGACTGGCCGATCGCCACACTGAGCCCCGCCGGCATCCGCACCAGCGACGGCGTCGAGCACCACCTGGACGCCATTGTCTTCGCCGACTAAGGCCCGAGTGCGGAAAAGCTTATCCAGTCCCGGCTACCCGAGCAGGGTGCGCACCACGGCGTCGGCCAGCAGCCGACCGCGATCGGTGAGCACCAGCCGCTCGCCCTGCGCAACCACCAGACCGTCGGCAACCGCGACCGCGCCACGCTCCCGCTCTGCCGCGCCGAGAAGTGTCAGTGCCAGGCCCCGCCGCGTCCGCAGCCGCAGCATCACGTCCTCGGTGTGCGCGGCGGCGTCGTCAAGCTCCTCGAAACCGGCCACCGGTAGTTCGCCATCGCCGATCAGCTGCGCATAGGCATTGGGGTGCTTGATGTTCCACCAACGCATCGCGCCGACGTGGCTGTGCGCCCCCGGCCCGGCACCCCACCACTGGCCGCCGCCCCAATAGCCGAGGTTGTGGCGGCACCCTCCGCCGGGGCGGCTCCAGTTGGACACCTCGTACCAGTCCATGCCGGCCGCGCGCAGCTCTGCGTCCGCCAACTGGTAGCGGTGCGCCAGCACGTCGTCGTCGGGGGCGGCCAACTCGCCGCGCCGCACTCGCCGGGCCAGCGCCGTGCCGTCCTCGACGACCAGTCCGTAGGCGGACACATGATCGGCGCCGGACTCCAGCGCGGCGCCGAGCGAACGGCGCAGGTCGTCGTCGGATTCTCCGGGGGTGCCGTAGATGAGATCGATGTTGAGGTGTTCGAAGCCGGCGGCCAGCGCCTCGCGGGCGGCCACCACCGGCCGATGCGGCGCATGCACCCGATCCAGGACGCCCAGCACATGCGGAGCCACCGACTGCATCCCCAGCGACACCCGGGTGTAGCCGGCGGCACGGATCGCGGTGAAGAACTCCGGCGAGGTCGAGTCGGGGTTGGCCTCGGTGGTGACCTCGGCGCGGGGCGCCAGCGGAAACGCCGAGCGCACCGCGTCCAGCAGCCGGCTCAGCCGCGCACCGCCCAGCAGCGACGGCGTCCCGCCCCCGACGTACACGGTGTCGACCGTCGGCCCGCCCAGGCGCCCGGCAGCCATTTCGAGCTCCGTGCACAACGCCGCCAGCCAGGCGTCGGGGTTGACGCCACCCAACTCGGCCGGGGTGTAGGTGTTGAAGTCGCAGTATCCGCAGCGGGTCAGGCAGAAGGGCACATGCAGGTACAGTCCGAGCGGGCGCCGGGGAGCCAACGCAACGTCAGGCAGGCGGACCGCCGTGGGAGATAACGTCATCAGGACCGATCATCCCACGGCCAGCCCGCCCTATGCGCTGCCCTCGAGCCGGCTGACCATGAACGTCATGAAATGCGTCAGAGACCCCACCGGCATGGCACCCTGCTGGTCACGCATCCGCGACATGCAGGTCGGCCAGGCGCCGGGCCCCTGGGTGGCCAGAATCCGGTCGGCGACCGCGACCTGCTGCGCGGGGGTGGCGTTTGCGGGTGACCCGACCCCACCGTTGGCCTCCCAGGTCGACTCCTTGATCTGCAAGCCGCCGTAGGCGCCGTTACCGGTGTTCGCCGACCAGTCGCCGCTGGATTCGCACTGAGCGACGGCCTGCCAGTTGACCTGGTCGGCGTGCGCGGCAACACCAGAAGCGGCGATTGGCACCGTGACGGCCGCGATCGCCGCCAGTCCGATAACCGGTTTCATAGCGCCTCCAAATAGCCGACCAGCCACCGGCCGTCGACCTTGTTCATCGTCATCCTCACGCGGCTGCGGTCGATCTGCGTTTCGGGAAAGTCCGTGTTGGTCACCGCCTGGTCGACGAGCAGCACAACCACCACTTTGTCTTTGCTGGCGGACTTGACCACCGAGTCGATGACGGTCCCGCGTGCCGAGGCATTCTTGGCGACCTGTACGTCCAACAGCTCTGACCGGTATTTGCCGTACATGTCCTTGAACTCGCCGGTCGCACCGTCAAGCAGGCCGTTCATGTTGCTGGCGACGGCGTCGCTGGCGGAGTCGCTGTTGAAGTTGGTCAAGGTGAACATGTACTGCTGCGCGGCGGCAAGCGCCTGCTCCGCAGCCACGTCGGTTTCGTGCTTCTGCAGCACTTGCCACCCCCCGTAGCCCGCCCCGACCAGTACAGCAACCACCACGGCAGCGGCCACCCACGTTCGGCGCTCCACCCGGCGGCGACCGGCCGTTCCATCTGGCGGCGGCGGATCAGGTGTCGTTTCGCTCGCAACATCCATGCCAAATAACCTGCCTTCCACACGGCTTTTCGGGCAGCACTCATCGTCTCGCGCAGGGGCGGGAATCTCCGTGACCGACACGCCGTGGCGAGCGGGTATGGCATAATCGGCCGAGTGATCGCCGCCCACTGCACCCAATCCGGGATTGCCCTGGTCGCCCGGCGGCACGTCGATCTCAAGCGCGTCTGCAGCTGCCGCTGTCTGCCTTAGTGCCGTAGACCTGCCCACCTGAATTTTTCCAGCTGGCTGCCGGATCTGCGCTGCCCGGACAGCCTCCGGTGAACTGCGCGGCCCAGCCGGCTCCCCTATGAAGGAGAACCGATGACCGTCACCGACTCCGTCCCCGCTTCGGACCCCCCTCCCGCCCGTCCTATTCGTAGCCGCGAGGAGGGCCAGTGGGCGGCGGGTTACCGCGAACCGCTCAACACCACCGAACGGCTCAAAAAAGACGATCCGGCGCTCAACGTGCGCGACCGGCTCGTGAACATCTATTCCCAGCTGGGTTTCGACAGCATCGACAAGGACGATCTGCGGGGACGATTCCGCTCGATGGGCGTGCACACCCAGCGCGAGCAGGGCTACGACTACATCGAGCGGGTGGTGCGCAACGTCATCAAATACCGAAACCACGGAGAGCGCTTCGCGCAGTGGGCGATCCGGGCCGACGAGGCGGACCTGCGATGAACGCGCATGAGGAGCAGCTACGCGAGCTGGCCACCCGCGGCGCGGCGGAGCTGTACGGCGCCACCCCAGCCGAGCTGTTGCACTGGACCGACCAGCATTTCCCCGGCAGCTGGGTGGCGGCGTCCAACATGGCCGACGCGGTGCTGGTGGACCTGGCCGCCAAGGTCCGTCCCGGCGTCGGGGTGATCTTCCTAGACACCGGCTACCATTTCGCGGAGACCATCGGCACCCGCGACCAGATCCAGGCGATCTACGACATCGAACTGCTCAACACCACGCCTGAACAGAGTGTGGCGCAGCAATATACGACGCACGGCAAAAACCTGTTCGCGTCCAACCCGACGCTCTGCTGCCAGCTTCGCAAGGTCGAGCCGCTGCGCAAGGCGCTGCGCGGCTACTCGGCGTGGGTGACCGGGATACGCCGGGTAGAGTCGCGGACCCGCGCGAACGCCCCGCTGATCGGCTTCGACGAGCAGTTCAAGCTGGTTAAGGTCAACCCGCTGGCGGCGTGGTCGGATGCTGACATGGCCGACTACATCGACGAGCACAATATCTTCGTCAATCCACTTGTCGGCAGCGGCTATCCGTCGATCGGCTGCGCGCCCTGCACCGCCAAGCCGGTGGCTGGTGCCGATCCGCGCAGCGGACGCTGGGTCGGGACGGCGAAAACCGAGTGCGGGCTGCACGCGTCATGAGCACTGCGCGGCCGACGATGCGGTGGGGGCACCTCCCGCTTGCGGGCGAGAGCGGCTCTTGACAACGCTGATCTTGACCGCGCACGGCAGCCGAGACCCGGGTTCCGCCGCGAATACGCGGGCGGTCGCCGGCCATCTGCGCCGAGTGGCACCGGAATTGGATGTGCGGGTGGCGTTCTGCGAACACAGCGCACCGAACCTGCGCGACGTGCTCACCGAGGTGAGCGGCGACGCCGTCGTGGTGCCCTTCCTGTTGGCCAGTGCGTATCACGCGCGGGTGGACATCCCGGCGTTGATAGCCGAGGCAGGTGCTCGGGTTCGACAGGCCGACGTGCTCGGCGAGGACGACCGGCTGCTGCAGGTGCTGGGTGAGCGGCTGAGAACGCTGGGGGTGTCGCGGTTCGACCCGGAGTTGGGGGTGCTGGTGGTTGCGGTGGGTTCGTCGAGCCCTGCCGCCAACGCACGCACATCCCGCATCGCGGGCCGGCTGAAGCACGGAACCCGCTGGGCAGGAGTCGAAGTCGCGTTCGCCAGCGGGCCGATACCATCGGTGCGACAGGCCGCGGATCGGCTGCGCGAGCGTGGTGCCGCCCGGCTGGTGCTCGCGCCGTGGTTCTTGGCGCACGGCCGGATCACCGACCGGGTCGCCGACTACGCCCGCCGCGCCGGGATTCCGATGGCCGAACCGCTGGGCGCGCATCGGCTGCTGGCCGCGACGGTGCTGGACCGCGTCGAGGAGCTACTGGCTGCCGGCATCGCAGCCTGAGGCTCATCAAATGGTCAACCTGATGCAGATGTCGGCGCAGGCGCCGGCCCCAGCGCCGGCAGCACCACGGTGCGAAAGGTCGTCGCACTCGAAGCGCCGAGCGAGACGGCGGCCTCTTCGCCGTCCCGGTCGATCTCGAGAAGCACAGGCTGGACGGCGCGCCTCCCCGTCCGGGTCGCCTCGGACAGCACCGTCGTCGTCATCTAGTGGCCCGGGTGTAGATCTTGGTGATGGCGCCGCCGTTCTTGTCGAACAGCTGCGTGTCGACGAGGTCCCAGCCGCCGAGGTCGGCGATCGTCCACAACTTCTCCGGCGCCGGCAACCCCGACGCGAACTCGGCCGCGACTTCCGGGTCGACCGGCCGGAAGCCGGCGCGAGCCCACAGCCGCTGGGCGTCGGCGGTGTACTGGAAGTTCTTGAAGGCGGTGGCGGCGTCGAGGTGGGTGCTGGTGGTCAGCACCGCCATCGGATTCTCGATCCGGAAGGTCTGCGGCGGGTTGACGTGGGCCACCGGCTTGCCCTTGCGCTCGATGGCGATCGCTTCGTTCTCGTAGCTGATCAGGACGTCGCCGCTGCCCTCGATGAAGACGTCGGTGGCCTCCCGCCCGGACCCGGGCCGCAGCTTGACATGGTCGCTGACCAATTTGTCGACGAAGTCCAGGCCGGCCCGCCGATCTTTGCCGCCGGCGCTTTTGGCGGCGTACGGAGCCAGCAGGTTCCACTTAGCCGAGCCGGAGCTCAGCGGGCTGGGGCTGATGACTTCCACCCCGGGCGCCAGCAGGTCATCCCAGCCCTGGATGTGTTTGGGATTGCCCTGGCGCACCACCAGGGTCACCACCGAACCGAACGGGATGCCCAAGGTGGCGTCTTTGTTCCAGTCGGCAGACACCTTGCCGGCTGCCACCAGCCGGGTGATGTCCGGTTCCACTGAAAAGTTCACCACGTCGGCGGGCTTCCCGTTGGCGACGCCGCGCGACTGGTCCCCCGACGCGCCGTAGGATGTCACGACCTGCACGTCGGAGCCCTGTTCGGTGTCGTTGAACGCCGGAATCACCTTGCTCCAGCCGGGTTCGGGAACCGCGTAGGCTACCAGCGTGATGCTGGTGTGCGCATCGGCTGGCCCTCCGCCGCCGACCACGTCGCTGGGACCGCCGCCGCATGCCCCAAGCAAGACCCCGGTCATGGTCAGTGCCAGCGTTCTGCGCCGACCGGCGGGTTTCGACATCGGTGTCCCTTCACTCAACAGGGCGTCAGCGGTTCAGCAACCAGGCGACGATCACCAGGACGATCAGGCCCACCAGCACCAACGTCACCTGCGAGCGCGGCATCCTGCCCATCAGCGCGCCTCGTCGTCTGCATGGCGAGCCCAGCGCGCCCGCCGCATCAACCGGATACCCCGGATACCCCGGATACCCCGGATACCATTGCCCAGCAACGTGTCCAGCGCCACCGCCAGGCCGTAGGCCAACGTCAGCGCGACCGGCATCACCACGGCGGTCTGCAGCACGAAGTCCAGCCCGGACAGCCACAGCTCCACACCATCCCACCAGTTCAGGAAGCCGACCACGGTGCCCACCCTATGCACCGTCTAATTCCCGGACTATCCGGACACGCCCGGCGGCAAGTGGACGGCGAGCAGGCAGGCCGCGATGATAGCCGCATGGTCCTGCACACTCGCTCCGCCGGTCAGGCCCACAAGAGCCCCGACCAGCAGCCCGAAGACAGGCAAGCGACCCCCGACGGATACAAACCGGCGCCGCTGGCCGTCACCGCGCCGGTGCCCTACTCGGCGATGTGGCAGTTGCGCAGCCCGTTTCCGCCGATCGCCGACTACGCGTTCCTGTCCGACTGCGAGAACACCTGCCTGATCTCCGCGGCCGGCTCGGTGGAGTGGATGTGCGTGCCGAGACCGGACTCGCCGAGCGTGTTCGGCGCGATCCTGGACCGCAGCGCCGGCCACTTCCGGCTGGGGCCCTACGGTGTGTCGGTGCCGTCGGCCCGGCGCTACCTGCCCGGCAGTCTGATCCTGGAGACCACCTGGCAGACCCACACCGGCTGGCTGATCGTTCGCGACGCGCTGGTGATGGGTCCGTGGCACGACATCGACGCACGGTCCCGCACGCACCGGCGCACCCCGATGGACTGGGATGCCGAGCACATCCTGTTGCGCAGCGCCCGGTGCGTCAGCGGCACGGTGGAGTTGGTGCTGCACTGCGAGCCGGCGTTCGACTATCACCGGATCGCCGCCAGCTGGGAGTACTCGGCCAACGCCTACGGCGAGGCCATCGCCCGGGCCAAGCACGACGCGGACGTGCATCCGACGCTACGGCTGACTACCAACCTGCGGCTCGGTCTGGAAGGCTGCGAAGCGCGGGCCCGCACCCGTCTCAAGGAGGGGCACAACGTCTTCGTCGCGCTGAGCTGGTCCACCCACCCGGCACCGCAGACCTACGAAGAGGCCTCCAGCAAACTGTGGAACACCACCGAATGCTGGCGGCAGTGGATCAACATCGGTGATTTCCCCGACCATCCGTGGCGGTCGTATCTGCAGCGCAGCGCGCTGACCCTCAAGGGCCTGACCTACTCCCCCACCGGCGCGCTGCTGGCGGCCAGCACCACCTCGCTGCCGGAAACGCCCCAGGGCGAACGCAACTGGGACTACCGCTACGCGTGGGTTCGCGATTCGACGTTCGCGCTGTGGGGCCTCTACACCCTGGGCCTCGATCGCGAGGCCGACGACTTCTTCGCGTTCATCGCCGACGTGTCCGGCGCCAACAACGACGAACCCCACCCGCTGCAGGTGATGTACGCCGTCGGCGGCGAGCGCGAGCTCGACGAAGAAGAACTGCCTCATCTGTGCGGGTATGACAACGCCCGGCCGGTGCGGGTCGGCAACGGCGCCTATCAGCAGTGCCAGCACGACATCTGGGGCATCATGTTGGACTCGGTCTACCTGCACGCCAAGTCGCGGGAACAGATCCCGGAAACGCTTTGGCCGGTGCTCAAGCAGCAGGTGGAGGAGGCCATCGAGCACTGGCGCGAACCCGACCGCGGAATCTGGGAGGTGCGCGGCGAACCGCAGCACTTCACCTCCTCGAAAGTGATGTGCTGGGTCGCGCTGGACCGCGGGTCGAAGCTCGCCGAGCTGCAGGGCGAGACCAGCTACGCCCAGCAGTGGCGGGCCATCGCCGAGGAGATCAAGGCCGACGTGCTGGCCAACGGCGTGGACTCCCGCGGCGTGCTGACCCAGCGCTACGGCAGCCAGGCGCTGGATGCCTCCCTGCTGCTGGCGGTGCTGACCCGGTTCCTGCCGCCGGACGACCCGCGGGTGCGCGCCACCGTGCTGGCCATCGCCGACGAGCTCACCGAAGACGGCCTGGTGCTGCGGTACCGGACCGAGGAGACCGACGACGGGCTGGCCGGCGGCGAGGGCACCTTCACCATCACGTCGTTCTGGCTGGTGTCGGCGCTGGTGGAGATCGGTGAGATCAGTCGAGCCAAGCATCTGTGCGAACGGTTGTTGTCGTTCGCCAGTCCGCTGCATCTCTACGCCGAGGAAATCGAGCCGCGCACCGGACGGCACCTGGGCAATTTCCCGCAGGCGTTCACCCACCTGGCGCTGATCAACGCGGTGGTGCACGTGATCCGCGCCGAGGAGGAGGCGGACAGCTCCGGAGTGTTCCAGCCCGCGAACGCGCCCGCGTAGGTCACCCGATTCGCGGCGAGTATGCACAAAATCACACGCGCGGTGCCTCCACGATGCGATTCTCTGCATGCTCACGGGTCCGGCCGCTACTTTTTGGGCTTGTCTACGCCGACCGCCCCGACTTGGGTGGACAGCGCCGCGACGAACGCCTCCGGCGGCACGTCGACCCGCCCGATGGTCTTCATCCGTTTCTTGCCCTCTTTCTGCTTCTCCAGCAGTTTGCGCTTGCGGGTGATATCGCCGCCGTAACACTTGCTCAACACGTCCTTGCGGATCGCGCGAATGTTCTCTCGGGCAATGATTTTCGATCCGATCGCGGCCTGTACGGGCACCTCGAACTGCTGACGGGGGATCAGTTCCTTCAGCCTGGCGGTCATCTTGTGGCCGTAGGCCGCCGCGGCATCTTTGTGCACGATGGCGCTGAACGCGTCGACGGCCTCGCCCTGCAGCAGGATGTCGACTTTGACCAGCGCCGCTTCACAGTCGCCGGCCTCCTCGTAGTCCATGCTGGCGTAGCCGCGGGTGCGCGACTTCAGCGCATCGAAGAAATCGAAGATGATCTCACCCAGCGGCAGGGCGTAGCGCAGCTCGACGCGCTCCGGGGACAGGTAGTCCATACCGCCGAGCACACCGCGCCGGGTTTGGCACAGCTCCATGATGGTGCCGATGAACTCGCTGGGCGCGATGATGGTGGTCTTGACCACCGGCTCGTAGACGGCGGCGATCTTGCCGGGCGGCCAGTCCGACGGGTTGGTCACGGTCACCTCGGTGCCGTCTTCTTGCACCACCCGGTAGACGACGTTCGGCGAGGTGGAGATCAGGTTCAGCCCGAATTCGCGTTCCAGCCGCTCCCGGGTGATCTCCATGTGCAGCAGGCCCAGGAAACCGCAGCGGAACCCGAAGCCCAGCGCCACCGAAGTCTCCGGCTCGTAGGTCAGCGCGGCATCGTTGAGCTGCAGTTTGTCCAGCGCATCGCGCAGATCCGGGTAGTCGGAGCCGTCGACGGGATACAGCCCGGAGTACACCATCGGCCGTGGTTCCCGGTAGCCGGTCAGCGCCTCGGTGGCAGCGTGGCGTGCGGTGGTGACGGTGTCGCCGACCTTGGACTGGCGCACATCTTTCACCCCGGTGATCAGGTAGCCGACCTCTCCGACGCCCAGCCCGGCGGTGGCTTTCGGTTCGGGTGAGACGATGCCGACCTCCAGCAGCTCGTGGGTGACGCCGGTGGACATCATCGTGATCTTCTCGCGCGGGGTGATCTTGCCGTCCACGACGCGGACGTAGGTGACCACCCCGCGATAGATGTCGTAGACGGAGTCGAAGATCAGGGCGCGGCTGGGCGCGCCGGCGTCACCGACCGGCGGCGGCACCTGCCGCACCACCTCGTCGAGCAGCGCCGGCACCCCCTCGCCGGTCTTGCCGGACACCCGCAGCACCTCGGTCGGCTCGCAGCCGACGATGTGGGCGAGCTCGGCGGCGTAGCGGTCCGGGTCGGCGGCGGGCAGGTCGATCTTGTTGAGCACCGGGATGATCGCCAGGTCGCGGTCCAGCGCCAGGTACAGGTTGGCCAGGGTCTGGGCCTCGATCCCCTGGGCGGCGTCGACTAACAGCACCGCCCCCTCGCAGGCCGCCAGCGCCCGGGACACCTCGTAGGTGAAGTCGACATGGCCGGGGGTGTCGATCAGATGCAGCACGTGGTCTTGGCCTACAACGGTCCAGGGCAGCCGCACGTTCTGCGCCTTGATGGTGATGCCGCGTTCCCGCTCGATGTCCATCCGGTCCAGGTACTGCGCGCGCATCGCGCGCT
>NZ_JBYCKY010000348.1:0-1343 GCF_057473605.1 Mycobacterium sp. TH-M82
TGATCGGGTCGACGGTCTCGGTGCCGAAGGTCTCGACGAACAAGCCGACCGGGGCGGCTTTGCCGATGGCGTAGGCGACCTGGACCTCGACCCGTTCTGCCAGACCGGCGGCGACGATGTTTTTGGCCACCCAGCGCATGGCGTACGCCGCCGAACGGTCCACCTTGGACGGATCCTTGCCGGAGAACGCGCCGCCGCCGTGGCGGGCCCAGCCGCCGGAGGTGTCGACGATGATCTTGCGCCCGGTCAGTCCGGCGTCGCCCATCGGCCCGCCCAGCACGAACTTGCCGGTCGGGTTGACCAGCAGCCGCACCTCGGAGGTGTCCAGCGTTTTGTGGCCCAGGTCGTCGAGCACGGTGTTGAGCACCTTTTCCCGGATATCGGGGGTCAGCGTGTTCTCCAGGTCGATGTCGGCGGCGTGCTGGGTCGACACGACGACGGTGTCCAGCCGCACCGGGGTGTTGCCCTCGCAGCCGATGGTGACCTGGGTCTTGCCATCGGGACGCAGGTAGGGCAGCACACCGCCTTTGCGCACCTCGGTGAGCCGGCGGGCGAGCCGGTGGGCCAGCGCGATCGGCAGCGGCATCAGTTCCGGGGTGTCGGAGATCGCATAGCCGAACATCAGACCCTGGTCGCCGGCGCCGTGAGCGTCCAGGGGGTCCGCCGCACCCTCGACCCGGGCCTCGTGGGCGGTGTCGACACCCTGGGCGATGTCGGGCGACTGCGCACCGATACCGATGTTGACCCCGCACGACGCGCCATCGAAGCCCTTCTCCGAGGAGTCGTAACCGATTTCCAGAATGCGGTCACGGACGGTTTTCGTGATGTCGGCGAACGCCTCTTTGGCGCTGGTGGTCACCTCCCCGACGACGTGCACCTGCCCGGTGGTGACCAGGGTTTCGACCGCAACCCGGGAGTGGGGATCATCAGCCAGCAGTGCGTCGAGCACGGAGTCGCTGATCGCGTCGCAGATCTTGTCGGGGTGTCCCTCGGTCACCGACTCACTGGTGAACAGCCGACCCTTTTCGCTCACGGTGTCATCCTCCGTCATCCTTCCCGCACGCCGAAAGTTAGCCTGACAAATCGTATCGTCACCGGTTCCGTCCCGGCCGAGCAGCTACCCGCCGTGACCGTGCAAGAAGGCGACGACGGCGTCCACGATTCGGCTGGCCATCAGCGTCTTGGAGCCGTGCTCCAGGGTGGATTCGGTGCCGTCGGAAGCCAGCAACCACCCATCGTTGCTGTCCACCTCGAACGCCCTGCCGTCGCCGACGGCGTTGACCCCCAACAGGTCGCAGCCCTTGCGGCGCAGCTTCGCGCGGGCGTGGAACAGCACGTCGCCG